>CAZDAP010000069.1:0-6920 GCA_964503585.1 uncultured Lachnobacterium sp.
TTGGTACTTTCGAAGTTTCTGAAAGAGCAGCTAGAACAGGTAGAAACCCACAGACAGGTGCTGAAATGACAATCGCAGCTTCTAAAGCTCCAAAATTCAAAGCTGGTAAAGCTTTAAAAGATTCTATAAACTAATTCATGAGATTAGATAAATTTTTAAAGGTTTCTAGACTGATTAAGAGAAGAACTGTTGCCAATGAAGCTTGTGACGCTGGTCGTGTCAGTGTAAACGGAAAAGAAGCAAAGGCATCGGTAAACGTAAAAGTCGGAGATATCATAGAGATTGCCTTTGGTCAGAAAACGGTAAAGGTAAGGGTATTGAATATCCTAGAGACTACGAAAAAAGAAGAAGCAAAAGATTTATTTGAATATGTATCATAATTTTAAGGACCTCCTAATATAGTTACTATATAGGAGGTTTTTTGTATGGAAGAAAATAAAATAACCAAATCTCATAAAATAACATTGGGAAATCGAAAAGTTGGCAGTATCACCGGTGTGTTAGACGTTATTTCTTTTGATATCACAGAGGTGTTATTGGAAACAGAGCAAGGAATGCTCAATATTAAGGGCAAGGATTTGCATGTGAATCGTCTGAATCTGGAAAAAGGTGAAGTAGATGTGGAGGGTACGATTGATGCATTTTCTTATTCCCAGGTACCTACTAGTATGAAGAAAACAGAGGGTTTTTTAGGAAAACTTTTCAAATAGTTGAAAATACATAGTGCTTTGCGATATAATACCAAGAGAATAAAAATGGACGAGGTATCTAGATGAGCGCAAAGCGTAGGAAGAAGAAACAGAATCCTGGAACCATAAGCATTGTTTTTATTGTGTTGGTGTTCTTGGTAGTTATGTCAATTCAGATTTATAAACTAAAAGAAAAAGATGAACAACTTGCTGAACGAGAAGAAATACTAGAGCAGCAATTGACAGAAGAAATGGAACGTGCAGAAGAATTGGAAGAGTTGGATGTGTATACGCGTTCCATGGAATACATAAAAGAAATGGCCAATAAGTTGGGTCTTGTATTTGAAAACGAAATAATTTTTAAAGAAAGCGGCGAATAATGTTTATTCGTCGTTTTTTTTGACGAACGATTCCTGCAAAACCGGTCGTAATTTTGACAAAGAATTTAGGAATAGGCCTCTATAATGACATAAGAACAAAACTTGTGAAAAAGAATGGAGGTTTATATGAAGAAAAGAGATATAAAATGGGTATGCAAAGAATTAGGAAAGGCAGTAGTGGCTTTTTTAAGTTGTTATATAGGTTTCGAAGGGTGTTTTCCTATTCTACCTGCGTATTTTGCTTTGTGTTGTAGAAAAGGACAAGTCTCCTTGCTAGTGCTGGCGGGGACGGTAGCCGGAATAGTGTCCTTTATGCCTTTGGAAGTAATGTTGAAATATGTTTTCGTTTTGGCTGTAATCGTGGTGGGAATCAAATTGTACATATGGTCCAATCGATATTGTAACAGTTGGGCAGTAGGTATTATTGCAGGATGTTCTGTTGCGGCAATGAATATAGCAGGAAATGTGTTTGCGATGGAGGGCAGCCGCCTTTATCTAGCAGGTCTTTTCGAGGGAATTATGGTTTTAGGTATATGTATGTGCATGCAATGGGCGATAAAAATACCTTACCAATGGCTGTATGAATTGGAAGAAAAAAAGCAGAGAAGTCCCATGGCCGTTATACAGGAGAAGGAACAGCAGACACAGCGCATGGAATCCTTTGCTTATGCGGTAAATGGTCTATCAGATGCTTTTTTTGCAATGAGTCAGCCAAAAGAAAAGGTAGCAATGGAAGAGGTTTCTGTATTGGAGCAGGAGGTTACAGGAAAACTATGTGCCAGTTGTGACGGATGTGCAATCTGCTGGAATGAGAACCGCATGCGCCGTCAGGGCGGAATAAGAGCCCTTTTACATGCGGTAGTAAACCACAGTTCAAAAGAGGAATTGCTTCATGAAAGTTATGTGGATAATTGTGCCCAGTATGCAAATATGGTGGAAGAAGCGATTCAGGCATTTAGCCGATTGGAACTAAATTATGCGTGGCATAATCGTTTGTGTGAAAATAGATATGTGATTGCGCAGCAATTGGATGCTATGGCGGGACTTATGGAAGAATGGGCCAAATCTCGAATCATAATGGACAAGCAGAATAAAAATCTGATGGCTCAAATAGCATATGAAGTAAAAGAAAAAGGATTGGTGATAGAAGATTTTCATATCTATGAAGATAACAAGAGGCTTTGCGTGGAAGGCTATGTTTCTAGTAAATGGAATGGCGGTATTCCTGTGAAGCATTACCTGAGTGCCGTAGAGAAAGCGGTAAGGAAGCCAATGCGTCTTGGAAAAGACAGTAAAACGGTGCTGACACAGGAGCCTGTTCTTTTATCTGTATACGAAGATACTGCCTTTTACGGATTGCAGGGAATTGCCACAGAGAAAAAATATGATTCTACGATCAATGGAGATAGTTTTTCTTTCTTTGCCATGGATGATGGGAATTACCATATCTGCCTTTCGGATGGTATGGGTTCTGGAAGCCGGGCAAACCAGGAGAGTGAAATGGTTGTGGAATTACTGCAAAAGTTTTTAGAAGCAGGATTTCGAAAAGAAACCGCAATCAAATTAATGAATTCCGCTATGGTCTTACAAGGAGAAGAGGATAATTTCTCTACTTTGGATTATGCGATGATTAACCTTTACACAGGACAGCTGGAACTTATTAAAATTGGGGGAGCGGTAACGTTCATTAAGCGTGGCAAAGAGGTAGAATGTATTGATGTGGGCACATTGCCAGGTGGTGCAGACGTAAGGATGGAGATTGAGAGTCAGAAAAAACAATTGCAAAATGGTGATTTTCTTGTAATGATTACAGATGGTGTGATAGAATATCTTCATGTTAGAAATCCAAAAGAAACACTTATGGATATTATTGGGATGATAGAAACAGAAAATGCTGGTGTCCTAGCAGAGACCATCCTGCAGCAGGTACTTCTTCGCATGGGAGGTTGTGCATTGGATGACATGACTGTGTTGGTTACTGGAATTTGGGAGAAATAATGTTATTAAAAAGAGTACAGAAGCAAATCGAAGAACTGAATATGATTCAGCCAAAGGATCACATTATTGTGGGTGTATCTGGTGGTGCAGATTCCGTCTGTCTTCTTCTTATGCTGTGTGAATTAAAGAAATCAATGGATTTTTCTATAGAGGCAGTACATGTGGAGCATGGAATTCGAGGAGAAGAGAGTAGGCAGGATGCGGCGTTTGTAGAAATGTTATGTACGCAGTTGGGGATTGTTCATCGAGTGATGATGATTGATGTACCTGAATTTGCAGGGGAGAAAGGTCTGGGACTGGAAGAGGCAGCAAGAATTCTGCGATATGATATTTTTGAGCAGGTGGCAAAAGAGAAAAATGCGACGATTGCACTGGCTCATCATATGGAAGATAATGCAGAAACAATTCTTTTTCAATTGGCAAGAGGTAGTTCTCTAACCGGATTATGCGGGATTCAGCCTGTTCGAAAAAGTGAGACAGGAGTTACCTATATCCGTCCGCTTTTGTGTCTTCATCGTCAAGAAATCGAAAGTTTTTTAAAAGGAAAAGAGCAGGAATACTGTACGGACAGTACCAATATAGAGAATGAATATAGTAGGAATTATCTACGTAATGTAATATTACCAGCCTTTCAAAAAATAAATACCCAGACGGTTGCGCATATCAATGAAACCGCAGGGCATTTATGTGAAATTCGAGAATTTGTGGATGCACAGGTACAGGAATGCTGGGATAAGGCAGCAACAGTAGCAGAAGATATTCAGTTGGATGTATCCTTCATAAAAGGTTTGCATGTGGTATTACAAAAAGAGATTTTTTATAAAGCCATTGGGATTATGGCGGGCGGAAAGAAAGATATTTCTTCTGTGCATGTAGAGCAGTTGCGAATGCTTGCTGAAAATCAGTCGGGTAAAACCGTAACTTTGCCAAATGGTGTAATTGCAATCAAGGAAAATGAAACGATCCGTTTATTTTTATCTGGGGAGAAATCGGATATCGTAAAAGAAGACCTCCCTTTTGTAGAAATAACAAAAGAATTGCTGGAAGAGATGCTTTTAAAAAAAGAATCCATGGTGATTCCCTTTGGCGATGGAACTGCACATGCGGTTATTTCTATTTTGGAAAAAGAATTTTTAGAAGACGAAATTCCACAAAAAACATATACGAAATGGTTGGATTATGATAAAATAAACAAAGGATTTTGTATAAGGACGCGACGAAGTGGGGATTATCTTATTTATGACGTGTCTGGTCATCGCAAGAAACTGAAACAGTATTTTGTAGATGAAAAAGTCCCTGTTACTAAACGTGATAAAACATGGATTTTGGCACAGGAAGATTTGGTGCTTTGGGTTGTAGGCGGCCGTATAAGTGAGCACGTAAAGGTTACTGACAAAACCAAAGCCATTGTGGAAATTACAATCAAGGAGGAAGCATAGTATGAGTTATGCAGAAGAATCAAACATTTCTGTGTATTTAACAGAAGAACAATTAAATGAAAGAATTGCTGAAATGGGAGCTGAGATTACAGAAAAGTTCAAAGGAGAATCCGTATACTTAATCTGTATTTTGAGAGGATCTATTTTCTTTACAACTGAACTTGCAAAGAGAATTGATTTGCCAATGGAAATTGATTTCATGACCGTTTCCAGCTATGGCGCAGAAACTGTATCATCAGGCGTTATTAATATCAAACAGGATTTAGCTGGCGATATCGAAGGAAAGAACGTTATCGTAGTAGAAGATATTATTGACTCTGGTAATACATTAAGCCGTTTATTATTATTATTTAAGAGCAGAAATCCAAAGACACTCACATTGTGCACACTTTTGGACAAACCAGCACGCCGTGAGACACAGGTAGATGTGGATTATACAGGATTCGTAGTACCAGATAAATTTATCGTAGGATATGGACTGGACTGGGATCAGAAATTCCGTAATCTTCCATATATTGGATTTGTGGAAGACTAGAAGGAGAAAAGTGATTTGAATAGTAAGACAAAGAAAAATGGTTTTGGTGGATGGGGATTGTATCTTATTTTTATTCTTGTATTTATTGTGATTGCATATAGCATGACCAATAATTCCAATCAAACCACCATTACCAAAGTGAAATTTGAACAGGCACTATTAGACGACCAGGTAAAGAGTGTTCGTATTTCCCAGAATGCGGAGGTGCCAACAGGTAGTCTGACCATCATCATGAATGACCAGACTACTTATACGATGTATGTATCTGATGTAAACGAGATGCAGGACTTAATGGAAGATTATAATTTCAAAAATTTTTATTGTGAGAATGTACCACAAGAAAGTTGGATTGAAACCTTTCTTCCATATCTGTTGATATTTGCGACTTGTTTCATATTCTTTTTGATTATGACAAACCAAGCAGCACAGCAGAGTGGCGGCGGCAGCAAAATGATGAATTTTGGTAAAAGCCGTGCAAAACTTACCACAGATAGTGATAAAAAAGTTACTTTTCAGAATGTAGCTGGTTTACAGGAAGAAAAAGAAGAATTAGAAGAAATTGTGGATTTTTTACGTGCGCCAAAGAAATATACCAAACTTGGAGCCCGTATTCCGAAAGGGGTTATTTTAGTAGGACCTCCAGGTACTGGTAAAACCCTTTTAGCAAAAGCAGTAGCAGGAGAAGCTGGAGTACCATTTTTTAGTATTTCAGGTTCTGATTTCGTAGAAATGTTTGTAGGTGTAGGTGCATCTCGAGTGAGAGATTTATTTGAGGATGCAAAGAAAAATGCACCTTGTATCGTGTTTATTGATGAAATTGATGCGGTAGCGAGACGCCGTGGTACTGGTATGGGTGGTGGACACGATGAACGTGAACAGACCTTAAACCAGATGCTGGTGGAAATGGATGGTTTTGGTGTAAACGAAGGCATTATCGTTATGGCAGCAACCAACCGTGTAGATATTCTTGACCCAGCAATTTTACGTCCAGGTCGTTTTGACCGAAAGATTATGGTAGGTCGTCCAGACGTAAGTGGTCGCGAGGAAATCTTAAATGTTCATGCAAAGAACAAACCACTGGGCGATGATGTAGATTTGAAACAGATTGCACAAACTACTGCAGGATTCACAGGAGCAGACCTTGAAAATCTTTTAAATGAAGCTGCTATTGTGACTGCTCGTGAAGAACGTGCCTATATCACACAGGAAGATATTCGTAAATCCTTTGTAAAAGTAGGAATCGGTGCAGAAAAGAAGAGCCGTGTGATTTCAGACAAAGAAAAACGCATTACTGCTTATCATGAAGCAGGTCATGCAATTCTTTTCCATGTACTCCCAGATGTGGGACCAGTATATACGGTTTCCATTATTCCTACTGGCACAGGAGCCGCAGGTTATACCATGCCACTTCCTGAAAAGGACGAGATGTTCAATTCAAAGGGACGTATGATTCAGCAGATTATTGTTGGATTAGGTGGTCGTGTGGCAGAAGAACTTGTTTTTGATGATATTACCACAGGTGCTTCACAGGATATTAAGACCTGTACACGTACTGCTCGTGACATGGTTACACGTTACGGTATGTCAGACAATGTTGGTCTAGTTTGCTATACCAACGATGATGACGAGGTATTTATTGGACGTGACCTTGCACACACCAGAAGTTATAGCGAAGGTGTTGCAACTGCTATCGATAGTGAAGTAAAACGTATCATTGACGAAGCATATGCAGAAGCAAAACGTATTATCACCGAAAATCGTGACGTGTTAGATCGTTGTGCAGAACGTCTTTTAGAGAAAGAAAAAATCTCAAAAGAAGAATTCGAAGCACTTTTTGAAGAAAAAACAGAAGAAAGTGTTGACACAAGCGAAACAGTGG
>CAZDAP010000070.1:0-6919 GCA_964503585.1 uncultured Lachnobacterium sp.
CTCCACGCACACCATGTGTTGTTGTAATTACACCAACTCTAAGTAATTTTTCCATAAGCACCTCAAAAATATGTTTCTACTTATGTATCATATCATATTTTTTTGGAGTTGTATGCAAAAAAGAAGTTGAAATTCTTTTAAATTCCAACTTCTTTTAAAAATATTATGAAATAAGACACTTATGCAATACTTTCTTCCAACTTATAATTCTCCGCCTGAGATTGGAACAATTTATAATACAAACTCTCTGTCTTTCGCATCAAATTCTCATGGGTATCAAAATCTGCTACCGTGCCAGCATCAATAATCAAAATTCTATCACAGAACACCGAAGAAGACATACGGTGAGAAATATAAATCGCTGTTTTATCCTCTACCAGACTATTGAATTTCTCATAGATTTCTGCTTCTGCGATTGGGTCAAGGGCACTGGCTGGTTCATCCAAAATCACCATGGAAGCCTTCTTGTACAATGCTCTTGCAATAGCAATTTTCTGTGCCTGCCCACCGGACATTTCAATACCATCTTCATCATAATCTTTTCCAAAACGGCTTTCGATACCCTTCGGCAATTCCTTCACTTTTTCCTTCAAACCAACTTCATCAATTAGACGATTTACCTCTGTTACATCACTATCCTTTGACTGACAGGAAATATTTTCTGCAATACTAAAGTTAAACAAACGATAATCTTGGAATACCGCGGAAATGGTATTCATATAGGATAAATATTCATACGCATAAATATTTCTACCATTGATTAAGATTTCTCCACTCTCCGCCTGATACATACGACAAATCAGTTTCACAAGGGTAGATTTTCCTGCACCATTTAAACCAACAATCGAAATTTTTTCTCCTTTTCTGATCGAAAAAGACACGTTCTGTAACACTGGTTTTTCAGCCTTTGGATAAGTAAATGTCACATTTCTAAATTCCAAAGTCTCCACATCTCCCTCAAATGGTATTTTGCCTGTAGCCTTTGTCTCTTCTGCTAAAGACATAAACTCCATATATGGGTCCAGCCAGCTCAAAAACTCTGTGAACATCACTGCACTCTGTCCAAAAGAGGTTACCATGGAAGAAAAATTAATCGCAGCTGACACATACATCGTCAATGCACCGATGGACAGTTGTGGGCCAAACGCAGTACCTATGGTACGAAGTCCCACATAACCATAACTAAATGCTGCAATCCCTTCACTGACTGCTGCCATCTGTCCCATGGCTTTCCCCATCTTTTTCTGCATTTTTTCGAACATATCACAAGTGTCATTCGAAAATTCAATCACCCTTTCGGTCACCATTGGTTCCATTTTGTACAGACGAATGTCTTTCTGCACATCTTTATCAAATGCCAAATTAAAATAATATCCAAATCTACGATTGACTGGGATAATCTCCTGCATCGACTCTGTCTGATATTTGGAAACGCCAGCATATATGAGAATCATCAAAGCAACTCCTATGATTAGTGCAATCAATAGCACTGGACCAAGAGATATTAAAATCACCACAAGCCCTACCAAGGTGGCTCCTCTACTCAATAACTCTGATAAAGTAATAATCAGGTTTGAAATCGCATTCTGATTTTGAATGGTAAATACTGCTCGTTCCTTCAAATCCAAATAATAAGGATCTTCCAAATAGGAATATTCCAGATTCATGATTTTTTCAGACATCAACTTATTCATTCCATCATGAGTCTGTTCTTCCTTTACTTTAATAAACCGTTGTAAGGTATTCGATAACAACATCATACCCACGTTATTTAGTACAATGAGTCCTCCATAAATGCATAGCTGCTTTATATCCTTTGCCCCCGTCAACTCATCGATTAAAAACATAGGCAATATAACATTGAGTAATGACTTCCCTGCTTCACAAAATGCATTGACTACTAACAAAATTAAATAGGATGGAGAAACAGACCATGCCAACTTTATAAAATGTATTAACTTTTTCATTCTGCTGCCTCCTCCTGATAATATTTTCCTTGAATCACAAACATATCGTAATATTTGCCCTTTTTCTCCATGAGTTCTTCATGAGTACCATACTCTTCTAAACCATCCGCATCAAATAATGCGATTTTGTCACAGAAACGGGTACTAGCCAATCGATGAGAAATATAAACAGCTGTTTTTCCTTCCACCAAACTACTGAAATTCTCATAAATCTCTGCCTCAGCCAACGCATCCAAAGCCGCTGTAGGCTCATCCATAATTACCATTGGCGCATTCTTATATAGCCCTCTGGCAATGGAAAGTTTCTGTCTTTCACCTCCAGAAAAGTCTGTTCCATTTTCGTCAATGACTTTTAACATCATCTGGTCTAATCCTGCATCAAAGGCATTTACTTTATCCCATAATCCAACCTTTTCTAAGGCGGTCTGAACTCTCTGGTCATCCACATCACTTGCCTTACAGCCAATATTTTCACGAATGTTAAATGCCAACACATTTACTTCTTGGAAAACTGCCGAATACAAATCATAAACCTCTGATTTTTTTAACTCACTAATATCCACTCCATTGATATAGATATGTCCCTCTGTTGGAGCAAATAAGCCTGTCATCAGTTTTACCAATGTGGATTTACCAGCACCATTGACACCAACAATAGCCAATCGTTCTCCTGCATAAATCGTAAAATTCAAATCTGTGAACACATTCTTTTCTGTGTGAGGATAACGGAAAGATACATGATCAAAGACGATTTCTAAATTGTCGATACCATTCTCTGAAAATACATCTTCTTTTGATTTCGTTCCCTCTTCCACCAATGGGGCATCCAAAAATCGATAGAAATCATCCACATACTCGCCTTCATTCCAAATAAATGCCAAATCATTTCCAAAAGCAATCATGGATGTCATAAGTGTCGTAATCATAGTCACATACATGGTAAAAGAACTAACTGGCATACCATGCAACACTTCATAAATCAATATTCCGTAGGTCAATACATTACTAATCAATAAAGTCAGTACAGAAAGAAATCCCAACACATATTCTCGATTACGAATCTTTGCAAATAGGGTCAGATACGCATTAATCTCCTCCTGATAGTTCTCCATGATTCGGTCTCTTAGATTAAAAATACGAATATCTTTTCCATAGGAAAAATCCTGCGTCGTTCTCTTATAATAACCAATACGTCGCGATGCCTTTGACAACTCCTGTTTCTTAGAATACTCATAATCGTGAGTCAATTTGGACGTCCACATAATCACCAAAACGTGTATTATCAACGACAACAGAAGAAGTGGACTGAGCGCGCCCGCCATCAATACCATTCCAGTTAAAGCAAGAAAATTTGCTGGTAATTCCGCTAATTTATTATAAAGTCCTTCGATACCATTATTATTGCTATTCCCTGCATTCATCCCCTTCTCATATTCTTCAAAGAATTTAGCATCTTCAAAATGACCATAGTCCATGGTCATCATCTTTTTGGTCATATCTCCTAGATATAACAAACGGATGCGCATGTTTCGTGTTGATATGTAAGCCAGCAAATATTTCGATATCATTGCCAAAATACCTGCTACCACAAAATAAATTCCCATGGTAAACACAAGTTTCTTACCTGCATCAACACCGCCCTGTTCCAATATTCCAATCGCAATCTTTGGCAAAAACACCGCCATAAATGGATAAATTGCTGCCACTACCGTGTAAATAGCAATTCTGCCAAACTGCGCAGGCTCCTGCTCCCATAAATGTTTTAGCATACGTTTAATAACACCCAAAACGTTATACTTTTTCTTTGCCTTTTGTTCACTACTATTCATTTCTTTTATTACCTTTCCGAACACTTTATGATGATAAAGTATCGTATTTTATTTTTCTGTACAAGATGTTTTCCCTAACAGGTTAGACCTCGTCTTTAAGAGGTAAAAAATCGGTATATAAAATAACCATGACTCCTTTTTTCTGTCGCTCAGTCAAAGGTTTTAGAATCCCTCTTTCTAATAGCTCATCAATGACCTTTATTTTATTGATACCGCCTACAGTTCTGTAGATTTCTAACATCTCATGCATATGCTGTGGAAAATATTGCTTTTCCATGGCAACTCTTTTCTGTATCAACGCATGCAACTTCTTCTTAAATGTGTCGGATGCTGGCAAAGACTTTTTGTTTATCACTTCTAATATGTGTTCCTCGATATCCATGTTAACCTTTTGAACAATTACGTTTACTTCGTCTTTGCCATCTACATTCACCAAAAGGCCTCTATCATACAAGCGCACATACCGATCCAAAGTTCCTTCCGTCTTTGGGAGTTCTCCCCTCATAAAACGATATAAAGAACTATAATCACTATCCAAATTATCTGCCCATCCAAACTCTCTATCATCATATTCTGTAGATAATGACCACGAACCAACCGTTACATCCTCACATCCCCTAAACATAGGACCACAAAACATTTCATGCTTCGCCACAGCATCATAGTTCTCTTCTCTATAAACAGAAGCTAATGCTACATAATCCCCACCATCTCTTCGCTTTACCAGATAGTTTTTCTTACGCATCCTATCCCAAGGCATGTCCCCATATCCAATCTGAAATACCATCATCGGAACCATAGACCACAAAAAGAAATTCCAATCATCATTTGGTATGTAAAACTGACTTCTGTCACAATTCTCCAAGTACGCCAAAACTTCGGAAACATATTCATCACACACTAATTTTGCAATTTCAGCCTCGATTTCCCTTGTCTTTAAAAGAACATCATACGGAATATCTTCAATAAAAACATTGGTACGATACTTCTGTCCCGGCATCAAATCCAAAAAACCATACTCTTCCAAATAATCTACTTCATCCTCAATAAACACAGGACTAACACCAAGTTCTTCTGCAATCTCAAGCTTCGTTTTTGATTCAAAATATGCCGCATAGACAATATTCTCACGTAACTTTGAATTTATAAATGCATTTGTATCTCCTAACGTACCTGGTGTTCCCATATTTCCTTTTATTCCTAATGTAATAGGTTCGATTCCCAATCTTCCTTTTTCTCTCATCTGCTCCATTCCTTTTTTCAACTGTTTCTTTGCATCGGATAAATGCCATTTTACGGTACCTTCTGGTATATCCAACTGCTGTGCTATCTCACTTAACTTTTTATTATGATAATAGTGCAAAATAACAATCTCTCGATGACGCTTTCCTAACCATGCAATTGCATTTCGAATCTGGCCTAATTCCTCTTTATGCATAATATCTTTCTCAAAATCAAATTCATCCGAAATCTCTACTGTTTCAACCTCATTACTCCTATTTTTCTTTTGTTCTTGCACATATTTCGCATATACATTTGAAGCAATTCGATATAAATAACCTTCCCAATTATAGACTTCCTCTACCTGTCGCATCGTCACATATGCCTCACAGGTGATTCGTGCTGCTAATTCTTCTGCCTCATGTATATTCAGGCATTTACTTAATGCAAAACCAAAAAACTTCGTATGAAATTGTTCTATCATGTTATCTGCAAATTGTTTCTCCATAAGTTCTCCTTGCATGTACTACAACTATATAGTGTCGTAGTTTGAAAAAAGGTTGGAAACTTTTATTTTTCTTTTGATATTTTTTCCCAAAGTTTTTTCGTATCACTTGTTGCATCTTCCATTAGGAATTTTTCTATAGCCAATATCGCTGATTCTCCAATACTATCATGAATATCCCATGCTTCATTCATCTCTATAAATCGAAAATTTTCTAATCCCCAATACGGATTTTTATCAAACTGTGTAGCCAATTTCTTTGCTTCTGTTAGTAACTCAATTGACTTCTCCTCTTTCTGTAGTCTACAATACATATCTCCTTGTATCGCCATAAGTAAACTTTCTGATCGCATCCAGAAATTATGCTTTCCATCTACTCGTAATCCACGAACACTTACTAAAAACCAATCTGTGATATCAATTACCAATTGATAATCAGCCCGATCTATGTACACCTTCAAAAAACCTGCCACCGCCAAACTTTGTGTTGCTATAGAATCAAATAATGCGACAGAAAGATATCTCATTGTTTCATCATCTTCCCTATTACTATAAGCCAGCAAATGCCCAATTGCAGCATTATGAAGTCCACAGGGATTATTACTCTTCAAAAGGGTCAATGCTGTCTCCAATTCCCCCAACTCCATGTATATTCCAGCCATATTTTTATGTATCGAAAGCAAACTAATCTCAGAATCTGTATTTTCTTTCAGCAGTAAAATAGCTTTTTGATACAATTCTATTGCCCTACGAAAACAACTTTCATTTTTGAAATCCACTCCAGTTCTATGATAGGCGCTCGCACAAGTATATACTACTTTAAAATTATTTGGATATTTACACAAAGCCTTCTCTGCCTCTTTTTCTACCTCCTTTAAATTTCGACGTTGCACAGAGTCATTTAATCTTTTTAACATATTCTCTTTGTCATTTTTACGAACCTCATATCCCAGAAGTACATCTACAGACATATCAAAAAAGTCTGCTATCTCCATCAACATACCTATCTCAGGCAACGATTTCTCTGCTTCCCATTTATATACGGCTCCTGTAGTAACCCCCAACGCCTCTGCGAGTTGTTCCTGTGTCAAACCTCTCTCTTTTCTATATGTACGAATATTTTCCGCTAAATTTGTAGTCATGTGTTTTCCTCACTTTCTTCATGAATCTCTATCAAGCAACTCTACTTTAACATATCCATATTTCATTTCACAGTTACCGCTAGTACAAATATACTGACTTTTTCTCTACCATTAGTATGAATTATTGCATCTAAAAAGGAGTGTCAACGACACTCCTCACTCATATTATCCCTCTACTTTTCTCTTTCGATTTCAATCCTTATTAATTCAATATATTTTTGAACAGATGCATGTAGTTTATCCACAGATATGTAT
>CAZDAP010000071.1:0-6788 GCA_964503585.1 uncultured Lachnobacterium sp.
TTTTTATAAACTTTTCTATATTTTTAGTAGGTGCCTAGTATTTTCATCGAAGTCGCTTCTTCTTTGATGCCTCTCAATGCATTGATGACTCCAGTATCCTCTAATCTTCCCTCAAAATCAACAAAGAATCGGTATTCCCAGTTCTTTCCTTTGATTGGGCGGGACTGAATATTGGTCATATTGATGTTGTTATAAATAAAATGAGAAAGCATATGATAAAGCGAACCACTCTCATGTGCAATTTCAAAACAAATACTTACTTTATTTGCATCTTTTGCACAAATCTTTTTATTTGTAACGATGATAAAACGTGTAGCATTATTCTGTGTATTGGAAATGTTATCATCTAACACCTTTAATCCATAAAGTTCAGCCGTCAAAGTACTTGCAATAGCTGCATGGGTTCTATCCCCATCTTCCATTACTTTCTTTGCAGAAACAGCCGTATTTTTCAAACTAATTTTTTCCCAATCGGAATGTTCATATAAAAACTCACTACACTGCATCAATGCCTGCGGATGAGAATACACGGTAGTAATATCTTCCAATTTTGCTTCTGGTCGGCCTAACAACGCATGCTTAATCTGAATCACCTGGTCTCCTACAATGTAGTTATCATACTCCACCAAAAGATCATAATTCTCTGAAACAATTCCAGCAGTTGTATTTTCAATTGGAAGCACTGCGAAATCTGCTTCTCCATTCTTAATGGCTTCCATGGCATCTTTCCATGTTTCTACATGAAAACTATCACATTCTTTGCCAAAGTATTCTGTCATTGCCTGCTGACTATATGCTCCCTCAACACCTTGAAAAACGATACGAGCATTTGGAACAACAAAATCATTCACCGTTTCTAATTCTGGAACCTCTACTAGTCCACTTTCTGTCAACAACTGATACTGTTTCTTGCGACTAACCGCCATTATATGTTCAAACAATTCGATAATTCCAACTTTTGTAAACTCTGAAGACGCCTTTGCAGAAAGTGTATTTAATTTGCTTACTTCTCTTTCTCTGTCAAATACTTTTTTCCCAGTACGAATTTTAAAACGTGCTACACCCTCGGCAATTTGCATTCGTTTTTCATATAAAGAAACAATTTCATTATCAATTGCGTCAATTTCATCTCTAAGTTTTAATAAATCTTCCATAACTATCATTTACCACCTAAACAAACTGATAAAAAATATAATATTACAAATTGCGACCATTGGCAAGCAAACCTTGAAAGATATTTCATTTCTAGGTATAATGATTATATATAAGTTCTCATAGTTTGGAGGAATTTCTTATGAAGAAAATCATAATTGCTGTAATACTTGTTCTCCTGCTTGGAGTTTTAGGATTCGGTGTTTACATACTCACAAATGAAAACAATGAAACCATTATGAACAATGGTTTTGTAAGTGGAAACACCGCAGGAAATCTTTACAATGGTGGAAGTTTCTGTGAATATAATGGAACCATTTATTTTTCCAATCCAAGCGATTCAAACAAGTTATATTCTATGGATTCTAATGGGAAAAACTTAAAGAAACTGGCAGATGATATTCCTACATACATTAATGCAGACGATAACTATGTGTATTATGTCCGAAACAACCCTTCTGACAATCTAGATTTCAATTATGTTGCATTTTACCGAAATGCTTTGGTACGCATTGATCATGATGGAAAAAACACAGTTATCCTAGATACAGAACCATGTCTCTATGCATCCTTGATAGGAAATTATATTTACTACATACATTATTCCGTAGAAGACGCTTCAACGCTCTATAAAGTTCGTATAGATGGGGAAGAACAACAACAGGTTATGGATCGCGCAGTATTTACCTGCAATGTAGATGGACAATACTTTTATTACAATGGTATGGATTCTGACGGAAACATTCATCGTTTTGACACCGTAGCAGATACTACAGTTACTGTTTATGAAGGAAACTGTTTCCAGCCAATCGTCAGTGATAACGACGTTTATTATATTGACGGAAACACAGACTACTCTATCGTACACACAAATTTAAAATTTGATAATCCTACCTATATCACTCGTGACAGCGTAGATGCTTACAATGTATACGGAAGTTACATTTATTATCAAAGATATGATAAAGACGGCTCTGCCCTTTGTATGATTAAAAATGATGGAACAGAGTTTCAGGTAATTCGCGAAGGTGATTTCTGTGACATTCATGTCACATCCTACTACATTTTCTTCCGTGAATATCACTCTGGAGAAATCTACTACTGTCCACGTACAAATCCAAGTGAAGTATCTCTATTTAGACCAGGTTCTGTAGAAGATTAAAAAATCAGCCCCGACAAAATGTCGGGGCATTTTATTTATTAGAAGTCAAACAGTGACAACTGATTCGAATCTGGTAAATCACCAAACAATCCCAAATCACTCATTAATTCAATGACTGTTTTTGAAACCTTCGTTCTATCTCGAAAATCGTCCTTAGAAAGGAATGGACCGTTCTTTGCTGCCTCTGCAATGGCAATGGCCGCATTATCTCCAAGGCCTTCGATGGAGTTAAAGGAAGGCATCAGTTTCCCATCAATGATCTGGAAACGATGTGGTTCTGCACGATATAAATCAATTGGCATAAACTCAAAACCACGAGCATACATCTCTTGTACGATTCGTCCGTCTCGTACCATATCCTGCTCTTTGTTGGATAGAGAATCTTTATTCGCTCTCCACTCCTTCAGATAATAATCTAGTTTTTCTTTTCCCTGACACATGAGTTCATAACTAAAGCCTGTGGCACGTACAGAGAAATAAGCCGCATAATAAGCCAATGGATAGAATACTTTGCAATATGCAATACGCCAGCCCATCATAACGTAAGCGGCCGCATGGGCTTTCGGGAACATATACTTGATTTTCTCACAGGACCATATATACCAGTCTGGGACTCCATGGTCAATCATATCCTGTTTCCACTCTGGCCACTTATCTGCCTTTCCTTTTGCAACCGTTCCTTTACGAACGGCTTCCATAATCTTAAACGCAGTATCCGGCTGCAACCCTTTGTTAATCAGATAAGTCATAATATCATCTCGGGTACAGATGCAAGTCGAAATGGTGGCTGTTCCTTCCTGAATCAGCGTCTGCGCATTTCCTAACCAAACGTCCGTCCCGTGAGAAAGTCCAGCAATATTAACCAAATCAATAAACTGGGTTGGCTTCGCTTCTTTTACAAGTCCAATCGCAAAGTCTGTACCAAACTCTGGAATTCCCAAAGCACCTAACTCCGTTCCACCAATATCCTCTGGTGTGATTCCAAGTGCTTCTGTATTGGCAAACAAAGACATAACCGCTTTGTCGTCCAGTGGGATGGATGTAGGGTCAAGTCCTGTTAAATCCTGTAACATACGAATCATAGTAGGATCTACGTGTCCTAAAATATCCAGTTTCAGCAAGTTATGGTCAATGGAATGATAATCGAAATGTGTGGTTGTAATATCCACTGTCATATCGTTCGCAGGATGCTGTACTGGTGTAAAGGTATTGATATTCTCTCCTACTGGGAGAACGATGATACCTCCTGGATGCTGCCCTGTGGTACGATGAATACCTGTACATCCAAGTGCTAAACGTTCAATCTCACATTTTCGTTTTGTGATTCCTCGTTCTTCATAATATTTCTTAACATAACCAAAGGCAGTTTTATCTGCCAAAGTACCTACGGTACCAGCCTTAAAGGTCTGTCCTTCACCAAAGATAACTTCCGTATATTTATGTGCCTTACTCTGATATTCATTAGAGAAGTTTAAGTCGATATCTGGCTCTTTATCTCCTTTAAATCCTAAGAAAGTTTCAAATGGAATATCGAATCCTTCTTTTTTCAATGGTTTTCCACAATTTGGACAAATCGCATCTGGCATATCACAACCGCATCGTCCTGCATAGGACTTTACGATATCCGAGTCAAAGTCTACATACTTACACTCTTCACAAAGATAATGGGCCTGCAATGGGTTTACTTCGGTAATACCAGACATGGTCGCTACAAAGGAACTACCTACAGAACCACGGGAACCTACCAGATAGCCATCTTCATTGGATTTCCATACCAGTTTCTGTGCGATAATGTACATTACGGCGTAGCCATTGGAAATAATAGAATTCAATTCTCTTTCCAAGCGGTCATGTACTACTTTTGGCAATGGATCTCCATACATCTTATGAGCCTTGTTATAACAAATATCACGAAGTAACTGATCTGAATTTTCAATAACCGGTGGACATTTATCTGGTCGTACTGGTGAAATCCATTCACACATATCCGCAATTTTATTGGTATTAGTGATGACTACTTCCTCTGCTTTGGCACTACCCAGATAAGAAAATTCTGCAAGCATTTCTTCTGTGGTACGCAAATACAATGGTGCCTGATCATCTGCATCCTTAAATCCTTTACCTGCCATAATAATACGACGATAAACTTCATCTTCAGGATCTAAAAAATGTACGTCGCAAGTAGCCACTACCAGTTTACCAAAGTCCTGTCCCAGTTTCACAATTCGCTTATTGATTTCCATGATGTCTTCTTCGGACTCAATGGAAGAATCCTCATCTCGAATCATAAATGCATTGTTTCCAAGAGGCTGGATTTCCAAATAGTCGTAAAATTCCACGATACGTGCAATCTCTTCCTCTGGTCTTCCATTCAAAATAGCTCGATATAATTCTCCTGCTTCACATGCAGAACCTAACAAAAGTCCATTACGGTATTTGATGAATTCTGACTTTGGAATACGTGGACGACGATTATAATAGGTAATGTGAGACAGAGATATCAAATTATATAGATTGGTACGTCCCTGGTCACAGGTTGCCAATATAATTGCATGATAAGTAGGCATCTTCATAATATTGGAAACAGAAGTCGTTCCCTCTTCATTCAACTGATGCAGATTGCCAATGCCCATCTCTGTCAGCATATGAATAAATTTCACAAAAATCTCTGCTGTACAAGCCGCATCATCTACCGCTCGATGATGATTATCTAATGCTACGCCCACTGCTTTTGCCACCGTATCCAGTTTAAAACGGTTTAATTGAGGTAACAAAAAACGTGCCATAGCAACAGTATCTACATATGTAGGTTGAAAGGTGAGACCAAGGCTCTCTGCTTTTTTCATAATGAAACTAACATCAAAATCCGCATTATGGGCTACCATCACAGAACCCTCACAGAATTTCAAGAATTCAGGCAATACCACTTCTACTGTTGGTGCATTCACCACCATCTCATCACTAATATGTGTTAACTCTTCGATTTTAAAGGGAATCGGTACTTCTGGGTTGATAAAACTAGAAAAACGGTCTACGATTTTTCCTTCCACTACTTTTACCGCACCAATTTCGATAATTTTATTTACCTCTGGACTAAATCCTGTGGTTTCGATATCAAACACCACATAGGAATCCTGTAAGGATTGTCCTTTGCTGTCCGTAACGATTCCTTTTAAATCATCTACAATATAGGCTTCTACACCATAAATCACTTTGATTTTATCGATACCTTTGGTATGACTGGCTTCTGTAAATCCCTGCACATCGCCATGGTCGGTAATCGCAATAGCTTTGTGCCCCCACTCTAACGCACGTGTAATAATCGCAGATGCATCTGATACACCATCCATATCACTCATTTTGGTGTGACAGTGAAGTTCTACTCGTTTCTCTGGACTCATATCCATACGTTTCGTTGTAAAATTAGGAATTTTTTTAACCCCTACTACTCGTCCGATATTTAACTCTTTATCATATGGGTCAACATCCGCAATCCCTTTTATTTTGACAAAATTCCCTGGACTAATTCCAGCAGAAATAGAAGGGACATCCTCATTACTAGCAAACAACTTGACCATTATCGTATCTGTAAAATCCGTAATCGAAAACATAAGAATCGACTTTTCGTTTCGGATTTCTCGTTTATCAAAATTTAAAATCTTACCACGAATAACAACCTCACCAATTGGTCCATCAATTTTACTGATTTCCATTGGTTCTTCTTCAAAATCACGTCCATAAATCACATCTGGATTATCGGATTTCTTACTTCCTGGCTCGTATTTTCTTCGGAATTCGCCCTTCTTTTCAAACGGCTTCTTCTCAAAGGTTTTCTTTTCAACACTTTTCTTTTCAACGCTTTTCTTTGATGTTGCACCCGACGAATCAGTTTTTGCTTTCTTTTCTCCTGCCGGCTTGTCTCCTATCATCATAACATCATCCTGTGGAGCATCCTCTTCTTCCGTTTTTCCAAAGCGTGTTCGTTCCACAATAGCCTGTACCTGCTGGCGAAGTTGTTCATTGGAATTTTTACGGTATTTGCTTTCTTTTGGTTCTCGATATTCCACCTGAATAATAAAGTCCAATCCGCACCTTTCACAAACAACCTTTTCCAAAAAGCGAATCAGTTCTTCCCCTTTTGTCTTGGCAACAATCGTGTCATCTATGGTAAGAATCGCCTTGCTAGGTGTTTCGAATGAAAATTCCGCAGTTCGATAGAGATTACCTAATAAAACGCTATATTCATTTAATTCTTCTACAATACTTTCCTGATACTCTGGTAACAATGTTTGGGCACTAAATTGCTCGGAAAGTTGAAAGGATTCAATGATTTTAATCATAATATCCTTGTTTGCAAATAACTGATTTTTGATTTCTTTTTCCAATAACCAAATCATCTTCTTTGGTATCAATCTATTCGCATGTAAATAAATGCGAATATGACTTTTGTCATGATTCGCACTTACTTTCGTCA
>CAZDAP010000072.1:0-6720 GCA_964503585.1 uncultured Lachnobacterium sp.
CAAAAAGTCTCTGCAACTGCTGTTACCAAAGTCTCTTTATCTGGATAATAATTGTATACAGAACCAACTGCGATTCCGCAGGCAGACGCTAGCTTACGAATACTGAGTTTATCTACGCCTTCTTTTTTTGCAATAAGCAAAGCCATTTCTAAAATTTTATCTGTTGATGTGACACGACGATTCATATTACCCTCACAAGTTATAAACATTATCCACAATTTTGCCAACAATAATTGTTGAACATAGTTCATCATATCACTCAAACCGTTTATTTTCAAGGTTTGTCCTTATTTTTCTCTATTTTTTCATTTTTGAATCAAAAATCAAGGATGCTATATACGAAAATACTAGAGCAGAGGAAATCCCCACTGCCGATGCCGTAAAGCCGCCTTTAAATATACCAATAAAGCCTTCTGTGTCCACTGCTTCCTTTATTCCAGTCCACAAAACATTCCCAAATCCCAATAAGGGTACACTTGCACCAGCACCAGCCCACTCTAAAAATGGTTTGTATACACCAACTGCACCCAATACTGCGCCCAAACATACCAATAAAACCATAATACGCCCTGGTAACATTTTCGTTTTTTCCATCAAAATCTGTACCAATGCACAGATGATTCCTCCCACAATAAACGCTTTTACATAATCCATTATTTTACCCTCTCTATGACCACACCATGAGCAATCCCTGGCACAGTCTGTCCTTCATTAAAACTTACAGGTGATAACAGTGCACCTGTTGGCACAAAAAGTATCTTGTGAATACGACCTTCTTGCATTTCTTTCAGGTAATGCCCACTCAATGTCACTGCCGAACATCCGCAGCCAGAGCCCCCAGCACCTGTCCCCTGCGTTTCTCCATCATAAATCTCGATTCCACAATCTTCATGCACTTTAGATATGTCATATCCCTTTTCTTTTAACAAATCAATTAAAATTTCTTTTCCTACCGTTCCTAAATCCCCTGTAATAATACGATCATAGTCCTTTGGCGCACTGCCAAAATCTTGGAAATGTCGATAAATCAAGTCACATGCAGCTGGTGCCATTGCCGCTCCCATATTCATAGAGTCTCTAACCCCATAATCTACCACCTTTCCTGTTGTGATTCCCGTTATCTTTGCAATAGGCTTTATATTCCACTCCTGCAACTTTTCTTCTCCTGCCAATACAAAGGCTCCTCCTCCAGTTACTGTCCACGTAGCAGACATAGGTCTTTGGTTTGCATATTCTAAGGGAAATCGAAACTGCTTCTCCGCACTAGCAAAATGACTAGAAGTTACTGCTGCAACACAATCTGCATATCCTGCAGCAACCGTCATCGCAGCAAGACTTAAAGATTCTCCACAGGTCGAACATGCTCCATATAAGCCAAACATAGGAATTTCAAACTCCTTTAAACCGAAGTAAGTAGCTATGGTCTGTCCCAACAAGTCCCCTGAAAACAAATATCTGACATCCTCTGATTTTCGTTTTCCTTTACTTAGCGCCAAAACAAGTGCTTCCTTTTGGAGAGCACTTTCTGCGGATTCCCAATTATCTTCTCCAAATTTTTCATCTGTACCAATTACATCAAAACAATCTTTTAACGGTCCTTCGCCCTCCTTTTTTCCTACGACAGAGGCCGTACTAATAATAAAAGGAGCCTTTGAAAAACAAAGACTCCCATCACCTACTTGCTGGTTCATGCTATCTCTCCTTTTCAAACAAATACGTTTATGAAATATAGAGATAGTATGTTTCTAATTTTCTATTTTTATCCACTCTATTGTATGTAGACTATTTACCTTCGTATACAACTACAGAATCTACATCATATCCTTCTAAAACTTTACGTCCTTCTAAGCCAGCTAATTCCATTAAGAAAAGAATTTTTACTACTTCTCCGCCTAGTTCTTCTACTAACTCTGCTGCGGCCTTAATAGTACCGCCTGTAGCAATGAGGTCGTCAATCAAAACAACCTTCTGACCTGGTTTGATTGCATCTTTATGAATTTCAATAGTTGCAGAACCATATTCCAAATCATAAGTTTTGGAAACTGTTTCACAAGGAAGTTTTCCTGCTTTACGCACCATAACAAATGGTTTCTTCAATAAATATGCTAAAGGCATACCAAAAACAAAACCTCTGGATTCTGTACCTGCGATTACATCACATTCTACACCATCCAAACGTTTCTTTAACTCATCAATGGCAAGCTGTAAACCATCTGCATCCTGTAATACACTTGTTACATCACGGAAGATGATTCCCTCTTCTGGAAAATCTGGAATACTTCTTACATAATCTTCTACTTTTTTCATAATCAATTTATCTCCTTTTTTTTGCTTTTGCTTTCCTGTTTATGAATCTTCTCTATCGTCTATAATATGTCCTAATCGGACATGCTTTTCAATATAATTTTCTTTCCCGTATTTCCATAATTCCTCTGAACCACGAGGAGTAGGTTCATTACGTTTTAAAATCTTAGAGATTGCTACTTCATGTTCCATCCACGCTTTTCCATCTGTAGCATCATTTAACATCATAGGTTGAAAATTATCCATTGCTCTGGCAAATTTTGCTTCCTTTGTCTCGCCTGCTTCAAACTCTTCCCACAGAGCCAGCATTTCTTTCCCCTGATCCTCTGGCAATAATCCAAACAAGCGGGCAGCTGCTTTTTCTTCTCGTTCCCTCTGCGTCGTTTTTGCTACATCATCATATGCATAAGTATCACCAGCATCGATTTCTACTACATCATGAAGCAAAATCATTTGGATGGTTTTTAATACATCAATCTCTTCATTTGCATATTCTTTTAAAAGAAAGGTCATCACAGCCATGTGCCATGCATGTTCTGCATCATTTTCCTTTCTGGTGCCATCCGACACATAGGTTTGCCGAAAAATCTGTTTCTCTTTATCAATTTCTCGAATAAACTCCAACTGTTTCTCGAGACGCTCTAAATCACTCACAACCTTCTCCTCCATTACTTTATCTTCACAAAGTCATTTTCCGTCCGTTTTACAACATCCTTTACATATAAAACTTCTTCCTCGACGGTAAAACGAATATCATAATCCTGAAAAGACATACCATATACATAATCAGCCTTTTTATTATATGCTGCTCTAGGGTCCTGACGCAGGACTGCCAATACCTTTTCCTGCAAATCCTCTGGCAATTTTGTGAGACACTCTTCTGGAAAAACCACCTGAATCTGATCCCTCTTATGTATCTCCGCAAAACTTCCCTTTGCATCTGGATGTGCATCCGTATAAGGTAAATATGGTTTGATATCATAAATGGGTGTGCCATCCAAAAGATCTGCACCTGACACTACCAGTACAGGACCTTTTCTCTCATCAAAATAAATCTTTTCTAACTTAACGGAAGACAATCCAATAGAATTCGGACGATATGGTGCTCTGGTTGCAAACACACCCTTTTTTTCCTTACCACCCAATCTTGGCGGTGCAACCGTTAATGAATAGTTTTCTCTTTTCGCTTTGGAAAATTCCCACAATAACCATATATGAGAAAATTCCTCCAATCCTCTTACTGCATCCATACTGCGAAATTCTGGTTCAAAAACAATCTCACCTCTTAAATCTGGCACTAAACCACTTTGTCTTGGTATACCAAACTTATCTGGAAACTCTGTATGAATTTTTGCTACAACTATCAATGAATTATGCATCCATTTCCTCATCCGTCTGAATTATTTTTTCTGTATCTTCGAGTTTTTCTACCTCTTTTTCTTCGACTTCTGGATCACGTTTATCCATATCTTCTTTCAACAGACGATAGCCTGCGGCAAATAGTGGTACTGCCAAAAGCATACCGCCTATACCTAATACTCCGCCACCAATGGTAACCGCTGTTAAAACCCAGATTCCTGGAAGTCCGATAGACTGTCCTACAACTCTTGGGTAAATAAGATTGCCTTCTAACTGCTGTAACACAACGATAAACACTAAGAACTGTACTGCCTGTAATGGAGACACTGTTAAAATCATAACAGCACCAACTGCAGCACCAATATAAGCACCAGCAACTGGAATCAAAGCAGTAAATCCAATAAAGACACCTATCATAACTGCATATGGGAATCGGAATATCAACATTCCTATCACACAAAGTCCACCTAATACGACAGCTTCAACACACTGGCCTACGATAAACTTATGAAAACTATCATCAATTACTTCTGTCACATAGAAAATTCTATCTGCTGCCTTTGGCAAATAGGTCTTTACCAAACGTCTTGCCTGTGCTCCTAGATTTTCTTTGTCTAACAACACATAAAGCGAAAATATCAGTCCAATGACAATATTCATAAAAACAGATGCCATAGAAGATACGGCAACCATAAGTGATCCAACTGCACCACCAACTCCACCTAATACGGTTTTTATCAAACTTTCTACCTCAGCAGAAATAGTCGTAATATCAAATCCATTGGAAATTTCTGGGAAGTATTGTAATATTTGCTCTTTCCCTACAAAGTCAATTACCATCTGTAAAGCCCCTGGTATTAATCGAATAAAAGAAGCAATACAATTAATTAATTCAGGAAGAACTAAATTTACAATCAACGCTACAATACCGATCAAACTTACAAAAGCCAATATCAGGCAAACAATTCTTTTTACTTTTCTTGCAACTTCAACTTTAAAGAGTTTGTCATACCACTTTTCATAGAAGCCCATTAAAATGTTAATCACATACGCCATTACACTTCCAATAATAAGGGGCATGGCAGCACTCACTGCCAATGAGATGACTCCTTCTAACTTTGCCCAATAGCGAATCACTAAGTACACAATAACCAATGCACCTGTAATTCCCAATGTTTTCTTCATTTCTTGCTTAAATTCCTTCATAATTCTTACCTCAAAACACAAAATACCAAAGCGCGTATGCATAAACACACGCGCCATCTATCCACTACTTAAATTATACCCCTAAATTTGTTTCGAATTCTTTTATAAGTTGTTCCTGATATGCTTCATCAAAAGAACCATCAACAAGGCGTGGAAATGCCTCATTTAATAATCTTTCCCAACTGAATCCTTCTTTTCCAACTAAGATTGGATAATACCATACATCATTTTTTACGGCTGCATCTCTATCTCCAGGCGCATCTCCAACCATAAGGATTTTCTTTGCATCGTAACCTTTTTTCAACATTTCACCGATACAATATGCTTTTGAACCTGCTTCCTGACAAAGAAGTACGCGACAATCATCCTTTAATTCATGTTTTGTCCATTCTACTTCTACTGCTTCACCATTTGCAGAAGATACTGCTACTAAGTCTGCTGTTTTACACATTTCATCCATAGCCACCTTAACATTTTCAAATGGCTTATCATCTGCTGGCAGATTGTAAATGGCTCTATTGGTGCGAATACTCCAAAGCAATGCTTTTTCTACACAATCACTAGAGCTCTTCTGTGAATATGCCAATAGGGCTGGATTTGATAATTCCTTTGCCTCATTTGTCCATGTAACAAATTCATCTAATCCTTCAAAATGACAGCCTCTCTTTTCCATCTCTATCAATGCAAGCGCAAGACCTTTAAAACGATTAATACCTCTGGTAATGGAATATAGGTTAATATCTAACCACAATTTCATACATTCTTCAAATTTATCTTCCAAACCATAGGTATAAATCCACTGTGGACCAAAACACTCTCTATGCTTAATATCCATAGTGTCCATAGCACATCCATCACTGTCGATACAAACAATAAATTCACTTTGTTTTACAAAATCAAAATAACCCATAATCCTATCCTCTCATAATGAAATAATGCGAAACGAATTTAGTAATACATCTACAAATAATTTTAACATTCTTATGCTTTTGATTCAACAAAAAGTTTACCATTTCTTGTATGCAAGAGATTGACATCTTAGTTTTAAAAGATATAATGAGAAATAAAGTATTTTATATCAAAAGAAAAGAAGGTTGTATACATATGGCATACAAACATACCGCCACATCAGATGGTGTTTATGAACAGTTAAAAGAACAAATTTTACATTTGGAACTCCCACCTGGAGCCGCTATAAGCGAGATTGAAACTGCTGAAAAATACAATATCAGCCGTACTCCGGTTCGTGATGCTTTTAAACGATTAGAACGTGAAGGATTATTAGAGATTCGTCCGCATATCGGTACCTTTATCTCTCTTATTGACCTGCACGCAGTTTCGGATGTGTTATACATTCGCGAAGTCCTTGAATTTTCTGTGTTATCTGATTTGGCTCAGATTTATGACAATTCACTAGACTTACATATTCGTTTAATTTTGCAAAAACAAAAAGATTTGTTGGATTCTGATATGCCAATTGAAGAATTAAGCCGTGCTTTTATCAATAGTGATAATGAATTCCACACTGCTCTTTTTGATGCCGCAGGCAAGAAAAACATTATCAAGTTCCTATATGCATACAACTCTCAATATGAACGTTTTCGTACCTTTATCAATTTTAACGGAAAAGATGATTTACAGAAACTATATGAAGGTCACGTAAACATATTAGATTGCATTGCAAACAAAGATTTTACCACATTAAAGGATTCTATTCGACATCACTTATACGATGGTTTCAGCACCAGCCGTGATATCATTAGCAAATACCCAGAGTACTTTACAAAATTACACTAAAACATGAATAGGCCGTTACCAAATGGATGTTATCCCTGGCGTAGCGGCCTTTTT
>CAZDAP010000073.1:0-6654 GCA_964503585.1 uncultured Lachnobacterium sp.
TCTTATGTCCTAAATACGAGTCAAAAAGTATATCGTAGGGCATTCTCTTTCGTAGTATTTAGAAAAACCTTTTCTGGACTAAATCGTAAACTGACTGTTATAAAGTGTATAATAGAACCCTTTCTGTGCAAGCAGTGTTTCATGGGTTCCCTGCTCAATAATTTTTCCTTCTTTCATAACAAGGATGACATCTGCCTCACGGATTGTTGAAAGACGATGCGCTACAATAAAACTGGTTCGTCCTTCCATCATGGTTAAGAATGCCTTTTGTATCTGAATTTCTGTACGAGTATCAATTGATGAGGTAGCTTCGTCTAAAATAAGCATTGGTGGCAAACAAAGCATAACTCTGGCAATGCAGAGAAGCTGTTTTTGTCCCTGAGATAAATTACCTCCGTCTTCACTAATCACTGTATCGTATTTATCAGGAAGACGTTTAATAAAGCTATGGGCATGGGCAGCTTTTGCTGCTGCTATCATCTCTTCTTCTGTTGCATCTGGTTTTCCCATACATATATTTTCACGAATGGTACCTGCTTTTAACCAGGTATCCTGAAGTACCATACCATAATTATTACGGAGACTCTTTCGAGTGATATGCATAATATCATGAATATCTGTTTCTTTCTGCGTTGTAAATTCTGCAGCACGCAACTCCACATCTTCATAAGCCACTTCTGTGGCTTCTCCAAGTGAAATCGTTCCACTATTTACATCATAAAAACGCATGAGCAAATTGATGAATGTGGTTTTGCCGCATCCCGTTGGACCAACAATTGCTATGCGCTGACCAGGTTCCACTTGAAGATTAAAATCTTCGATGAATTTCTGATCAGGATTATAGGAGAAACATACATTTTCAATAGAAATTCTTCCGTCTGCCTTTTCTAATTCGTAGGCATCTTCTGCATCTGGTACTTCTGCCTCTTCTTCAATAAGTTCAAAGATTCGAGCAGCACAAGCTAAGGCATTTTGTAATTCGGTAATTACACCCGATATTTCATTAAATGGTTTTGTATACTGATTTGCATAAGTCAAAAAGCAGGATAACTGTCCTACAGATATACCACCTGTTATTGCGGATAATGCACCGAAAACACCTACTGCTGCATATACAAGGCTGTTGACAAAACGTGTAGATGGATTGACAAGGCTGGAGAAAAATGTAGCATTCAAAGAATACTTTTCCAATCGATTGTTAATCTCTTCAAATTCTGCCTGAGCCTCATCCTCATGAGCAAACGCCTGAACCACCTTTTGATTTCCTATCATTTCGTCGATAAGAGAGGTCTGTTCTCCCTTTGTCTTGGACTGTAACTGGAACATGGAGTAAGTCTTGTTTGCAATAAAACTAGCTACAAATAAGGACACTGGTGTAATAATGACTACCACTAAAGTGATTTTATAATCCAACGACAACATAAATAACAACGTACCCACAATGGTTGCTAATCCTGAGAATAACTGGGTAAATCCCATAAGCAAACCTTCTGCAAAGGTATCCACATCTGCAATTACTCGGCTCACCATATCCCCATGGGATCTGGTATCGATCACAGAAAGAGGCAGTTTCTCAATCTTCTGAAATGCATCCTTTCGAATATCCATTACAATATGATAGGTCATCTTATTGTTGCAAATATTCATTACCCACTGGGCAATGGCATTGATGATAATGACGATAATTGCAGTTTTTAAAATATCTGCAATACCTACAAAATCAACCTTTCCTTTTTCGATAATAAAATCTAATGCCTTCCCCGTCAAAATTGGGAAGTATAAGGTCATTGCTACGGTAATGGTGGCCAGAAGAATGGAAATAACCAATAATGGAATATATTTTTTCATATAACGGAGTACTTTTCGTAAAGTATCCATCTGTGTCTGTTTCTTATCCATTTGTTCTACCCCCTTCCTCTTTTTTGAATTGGGAGTCGTAGATTTCCTTATAGACCTCACAAGTTTTCAATAATTCACTATGGGTTCCGATACCTACTGCTTCTCCATCATCTAACACAATAATTTTATCTGCATGCTGAATGGATGATGTCCTTTGAGAAACAATAAATATGGTTCGGTTCTCTGTTATGGTTTGTAACGCACTACGAAGTTTTGCATCCGTAGCAAAATCAAGTGCCGATGCGCTATCATCCAAAATCAAAACATCTGGATTTTTTACAAGAGCTCTAGCAATGGTAAGTCTCTGTTTCTGTCCGCCAGAAAGATTGCGACCTCCCTGCTCCACCATATGATCTAAGCCCTCTTCTTTGCCTTTTACTACATCAACCGCCTGTGCCAATTCTATGGCTTTCCATAATTCTTCCTCTGTTGCATTTTCATTTCCCCAGCGAAGGTTTTCTGCAATAGTTCCATGGAAAAGAACTGCCTTTTGTGGAACTACACCTACTTTTTCACGAAGTTGTGCCAACGGATATTCTCGCACATCTGTACCTTCCAATAATACTGCGCCCTTAGACACATCATAAAAACGAGGAATCAGATTGATTAATGTACTCTTACCAGAACCAGTTCCACCAATGACACCAATTGTCTGTCCCCGTTCTGCCTCAAAGGTAATGTTTGAAAGCGCCTCTTCACTACTCTTTCCGTAGTTCATTGCAACATTTTCAAAGGCTACCATAGGCGATGTCATATCAGCAGGAATAGGATTGCTGTTTTTCTCTTTGATAGCAGGTTCTCTATTTAACACATCTGCAACTCGGTTGCCACAAGCAACTGCTTTGGTAATTAAAATGATCAGGTTTGCTAACTTTACTAACTCTACCAAAATCTGAGACATATAACTCACTAGCGCAACAACTTCACCCTGAGTCAAAAACCCAGTATATACTTGGTTTGCACCAATCCAAATAATTACGATAGTTGCGATATTTACAATTACAATGGTAACTGGATTCATGAGCGCTGAAATACGTCCAACCAGCAACTGCATATTGGTTAAAATTTCATTGCTTTCGTTAAATTCCTCAATCTCTTTTTCTTCTTTGTTAAATGCACGGATGACGAGGGCACCAGCCAAATTTTCACGGGTCTTTCCCAACACCTTATCCAACGCGGCCTGTACCTTTTTGTAAAGCGGCATGGTAATCAGCATAACTCCAAACACAACCACGGATAAAAGTGGAATGGCCACTACAAAAACAAGGGCTACTTTAACATCCACGGTAAATGCCATAATCATAGCACCAAAAACAACGAATGGTGAACGCATAAATAGACGAAGCACCATATTTACGCCTGACTGTAACTGATTAACATCACTGGTCATTCGCGTAATCAATGTGCTGGTTCCAATTTCATCTACATCTGCATAAGAAAATTTTTGAATATGGGAAAACAACGCACTACGCAACTGTGTTGCAAATCCTACAGCCGCCTTCGCTGCAAAGAATTGCGCACTTACTGCACACACCAATCCAATCACTGCTAATAAAATCAGAATTCCACATCTGCTAAAAATATAACCTGTATCCTGGTTGGTAATCCCAATATCAATAATTTGTGCCACAACCAATGGAACAATTAATTCAAAGATAGCTTCTAACATTTTAAATAAAGGGGCTACTACAGATTCTTTTTTATAATCTTTTAAAAATACTAGTATTTTTTTCATAGGAACTCTCCCTATCTATTTTAAATAATAAGCAAAAAATAAGAGGTCATCCCCCGTCGTTGGACAACCTCTTTTTTAATTCTTTTATTACTGAGCGTCTTCTGGTTTTTCAACCACTGCTACTGCTGCTTTCTGCATAGGGATACGACAGTTTCTGTTGTTACCAAATTCTACGATTACTGTATCATCCTGAATATCAATGATTGTTCCGTAGAAACCACTTGTAGTAAGTATGGTATCTCCTACTGCTAATTCGCTGAGCATCTGTGCTTTTTTCTTTTCTTCCTTCTGCTGTGGACGAATCATAATAAAATACATAAATACGAACAATAATACCATAGGTAATACTGTTGATAATAACATATCAGATGTTGATGTTGCTGTTAATAAAATTGAATGCATCAATTCTTCCTCCTATTTTTAAACTCTGCACAAAATTATACTAAATAATTTCGATTGGGGCAAGTCTTTTTCCCTATTTTCAAGGGATTTTATAGTCTTTTTATGAATTACTTCTGTCCCTGTGACATATTATAAAGTTTTTCTGCCTTATAATCATGGAAACGACCTGCGTCCAGTGCATCTCTAATTTCTTCCATCATCGTATTATAGAAGTACAAGTTGTGAAGTACACAAAGTCTCATACCTAACATTTCTTTTGCTTTCAACAAGTGACGAATGTAAGCTCGACTATAGTGTTTACATGCTGGACACTGACAGCCTTCTTCAATAGGACGCATGTCCTTTTCGAATTTCTGATTGAACAAATTAATCTTTCCATGATTCGTGTAAAGATGTCCATGACGTCCATTTCTGGTTGGGTATACACAGTCAAAGAAATCGATACCACGTTCTACACCTTCTAAAATGTTGGCTGGTGTACCTACACCCATAAGATAAGTTGGTTTATTCTTTGGTAAATGAGGAACTGTTGCATCTAAAATGCGATACATATCTTCATGAGACTCTCCTACTGCTAAACCACCTACTGCATAGCCATCCAAATCCATTTCTGAAATACGCTTTGCATGATCAATACGGATATCTTCAAAAATCGCACCCTGATTAATACCAAAAAGAAGCTGCTCTTTGTTTACCGTATCTTCTAAACTATTGAGACGAGCCATCTCTTTTTTACAACGTTCTAACCAACGAGTAGTACGTGCTACAGAATCTTCTACATATTTTCTCTCCGCCACGCTAGATGGACATTCGTCAAATGCCATAGCGATGGTCGAACCCAAATTGGACTGAATCTGCATACTTTCTTCTGGCCCCATGAAAATCTTACGTCCATCAATGTGGGAATTGAAGTATACACCTTCTTCTTTGATTTTACGAAGTCCAGAAAGTGAGAACACCTGGAATCCGCCTGAGTCTGTAAGGATAGGTCTGTCCCAAACCATAAATTTGTGAAGACCACCTACTTCTTTGATTAACTTATCGCCTGTACGCACATGCAAATGATACGTATTTGATAATTCCACCTGACACTTTACATCCTTTAAATCCTGTGTAGATACTGCACCCTTAATCGCTGCTACTGTACCTACATTCATAAATACTGGTGTCTGGATGTCACCGTGGACTGTATGGAACACCGCACGTTTTGCACGGCCTTCTTCTTTTAATAATTCATATGTTGCCATAAAAAACCTCTTTCTAACAATTATAAAGAGTGGCACAAACTTATTATTTCAGCCACTCTCTTCCATACTTCTTTCTTTGAAAGTGTATCATACTTATGCTTCTCTTTCAACCTTACTTTCTTGCATTTTTTTATAGTTTTAGGTTTTAAATCTTGAAAAAAAGATGTATAATGAATGCATCTATTTTTTGTGAGGAAAACATTATGGCAGGTTCAACATTTGGAAAATTATTTAGAGTGACTACTTGGGGCGAATCTCATGGAAAAGGAATCGGTGTGGTGATTGACGGTTGTCCAGCAGGACTCCCTCTTTGCGAAAACGACATCCAAATCTTTTTAAATCGTAGAAAACCAGGTCAGTCAAAGTTCACAACCCCTAGAAAGGAAAGCGATACCGTGGAAATCCTTTCTGGTGTGTTCGAAGGAAAAACCACTGGAACTCCTATCTCCATGGTAGTTTGGAATGAAAATCAAAAACCAAGGGACTATCGTGAAGTCGCATCCTACTATCGTCCTGGACATGCAGACTTTTGTTTTGATGAAAAATACGGCTTTCGCGATTATCGTGGTGGCGGACGCTCTTCTGGTCGTGAAACCATCGGTCGTGTAGCTGCAGGCGCCATCGCGATTAAATTATTAAATAAGATGGGAATTTCCTTCCTGACTTATTCAGAATCCATCGGACCGATTTCTGTTGATAAATCTCGATTTGATGCGGCAGAAATTTCGAATAATAAATTATATATGCCAGATGCTGTAGCTGCTTCTGAGGCTGAGCAGTATCTTGAAAAATTATTAGAAGAAAAGAACTCTTCTGGCGGTGTCATCTACTGTGAGGTAAAGGGACTCCCTGTAGGACTGGGCGAACCTGTCTTCGATAAAATCGATGCGAATCTGGCAAAGGCCATGTTCTCCATCGGCTCTGTCAAAGGCTTTGAAATCGGAGACGGATTTGGTGTAGCATCTGCTACTGGGCTTTCCAACAATGATTTCTATGTAATGACTGGTGCTGCTCGTAAACCAATAAAAACTACCAACCATTCTGGCGGAACTCTTGGTGGTATGTCAGATGGTGCTCCTCTGACTATGCGTGTAGCGATAAAACCTACTCCATCTATCGCTGCAACACAACATACTGTAAACAAATCTGGTGAAGACATTGATATCGAGATTCGCGGAAGACATGATCCTATTATCGTTCCTCGTGCTGTAGTTGTCGTAGAAACTATGGCTGCGATTACTATCTTAGATGCGATGCTTGAAAACATGAGTAGTCGTGTAGATCGAATTGTGGAGTTTTATAAATAACGTATAAAATAATTTATCCCGTACAATTCATAACAAACTGAATTGTACGGGATTTTTTATGCAA
>CAZDAP010000074.1:0-6586 GCA_964503585.1 uncultured Lachnobacterium sp.
TTTTTTATTTTAGGTATGCCAACTCAAATTCTTTCGCTGGCATTGGTTTGCCATAATAGTAACCCTGCACCATTTTTACATTCATGCCGCTGAGCACTTCTAACTGTTTTCTCTGCTCTACACCTTCTACGCAGACAGCCACACCAATTGTTTTTGCCAATTCAGAGACCATCTTGACGAATGCTTCTGCAAATTCATCCTCTGATAAATTCTCTACGAAGCATCGATCGATTTTAATCACATCAATTGGCATCTGACGAATATGATTCAAAGAAGAATATCCCGTACCAAAATCATCCAAAGCCACACGTACTCCCAATGCCTTTAATTTACCCAAAACATTTTTCATACGATTCATGTCGTTGATTGCTAGGCTTTCTGTTACCTCTAGGGTTACATTCTTTGGATTGATATGGGTTTTATCCAGTACGGTCTTTACCTTGGCTACAAAATCTGGCTGCAACAACTGAATAACGGAAATGTTTACATTGATTTTGTAATTAGGATAACCGCAGTCATTCCAATACTTACAGCGTTTCACTGCTTCGTATAATACGTGCTCACCAATTGGATTAATCAAGCCTAAATACTCTGCCAATGGAATAAAATCATTTGGCGGAATAAAGCCAAGTTCTGTAGAATTCCATCTTACCAAAGCCTCTGCACCGCAACAGGTATTTTCATTTGGACCAACCTGCATAATTGGCTGATAATACACTTCAAATTCGTTGCAGGAATTCAGCGTAGCACGACGCATATTTTGCTCTAAATCTAAGCGGTAGAAAGAAGTATCTTCTACTTTTTCATTATAAAATTCTACACAGTTTTTCCCTTTTTTCTTTGCTGTAGAAAGGGCAATATCAACTTTACGATTTAAATTATCTACATTATTGCCATCCGTTGGGAAGCATACAACTCCCATACTCATGGTACAATAATAATCTTCATTTTTTAAGAACCATGGTCTGTTGAAAATTTCTCTTAAATCTTTACAGATACGGCTAAGTTCTTTGTATGTATCGCCATGAACAATTACCGCAAATTCATCCCCGCTGATACGATAGCAGTTGTTTTCAATACCTGGCACACGCACTAAATTATGAGCAATGGATTTTAATAACATATCCCCATGCTGATGTCCCAAACCATCATTGATGTTCTGGAAATCATCCATATCAATAAGCATGTACGCGCCCTCGCTGCCATTTTCTTCTGCGTCTTTAATATATCGATTCAAATCCTGCTCACAACGCATACGATTATACAATCCAGTCAAATGGTCATTGCTAATCTGACGTTCGATTTTCTTTTGGTATAATTTCTTATCTGTAATATCATAGATTGTTCCAAGGCTTACCTTTCTACCATCTATCCATGTCAACTGCACCTGACTCGTATCCAACCAGATTTTATTCTTTTTCAATTCTACTTCACGAGAAGGAAATGCATACTCTGGTTCCTTAGAACCAAAAAGATAGGTGTCCAAAGATTCCTTATCCGTATCTTTCGCAATCATTTGCTTGAACGTTTCATTGGTATAAAGTAATTCTTTATTTTCATAATCCACCACGTAAATTGCACAACCAACATTCTCTAGAATGGCTTCTAAAGATGCGTAGGAAGCAGCTAATGAATTTTGAGCAAGACGACGCTCTACAATTCCATGCAAAATTCTTTTTACGTCATTGATAAATTTTACATCTTCTAAATCCCAAACCCTGCTTCTTTCAAACTCATAAAAACACAGATACATTTCGCAATGTCCATTTATTTCCACTGGCATGAAGATAGCCGCTGATAAATGATGCTTGATAAAGAATTTTTCAATATCACCAGGCATCATAGAATCCGATGAGAGCATGTAGGATTTTCCATCATAAAATGGTAATTTACTTTTCTGCTTACCATGTAATTTCTGTCCCAATGTCCAATTCTCATCTTCACAGTATTCACAAAATGTTTCTACCGTATTTCCATCTGGTTGTACACGAACTACGCATCCGCCCTGTACATGAATCGCTTCACATACTTCACGGATAGATTTCGTTGCAATATCCATCAATTTATCATCCGATTCAATTTGACGAACAACTGTAGCCATAGCTTCACTGCGACGGAGCTGTTCTTTCAATTTTTTATCACTTTCCATGGCCTGATCCAAGACATTTTTCGCCTTCAGTTCCTGCTCTTTAATCATGAGAATATGTCTGGATAGTGCCTCTAAAAACGCAATGGATCGATAAAATCTATTATCGGAAGTACGTGCAACATACTCTGGAATTTCCACATCTTCAGGTACTAACTCTTCTATAACCGCTACCACAATCCATATCAGAGTAATGGAATCTTTCACACGATTCACAACACCACAAAGTTTTACATATGGTTCTTCCAATTGTTCCTCTACGATGGTTTCCACCTGACTCATACGACTGGTATCCAATAATCTCTCTACGTCCTTTTGAGAGAAAAATTGTCTAATATATTGTACCTCCCCATCACTGGCACGATTTTCGGTCAATATATTTCCATCTCGATCCATACAAGTCAAATACACATCATTGGCTTTACGAAAATGTTTTTGTAATTTTTCTAGTAACTCTTTATCTATGAGACTTCTACTCATTTCTTACCCCTTATAGCCCAATATTAGTAAATAGAAATCATTTTTTTGCTGCATACAGGTTTCCTGTAAAAGTGTATAATTTTTCTGTAATCGCAACTGTTTTTTAACAAACCCAATTTCATTGGTATACATAATAATCACTGCTTCTTTCGCGAGAATTTCCTTGGCTTTCTCAAAAAACGCAGCATAAAAATCATCCATCTCCTGCTTTGATTTTTTTCCACGAAGCGGCATATTTGTCACAATCTCATCAAATAAGTATTCATGTTTAAAATCCATAAAATCTCGATGAATGTAATTTATCTTCATACCTGCAAGTTCTGTATTTTCTCTAGCAAATGCAATGGCTTCTCCAAAGATATCCGTTCCATACATCTCCCTAGCAGATACTTTTTTATTACGCTCAATCAGCATCGTTCCAACGCCGCAGAACGGATCCATAATCTGGGCATTCTCTTTCAAATAATCTTTGGAAAGTTCCATAATCAACGCTGCTGTGGATGGATGAATAGATGCGGCAATTACATTTTTGCGATATGCAAAACGATGGCTCTTTATCGTAGAAAGTTTCAAGCATGGGAAAAACATCCCATCCTTATTGGCAATCAAACGAATCTCTACTTCGTACTCACTGGTGGAGTTTATTAGTCTTCCCTTGGATAAACATTCTAATTCACTAGCAAGTTTTCTGGTAAATGCACTGCGAGCCTCTAAATCCATAGCACTCTTTACTTCAATACGGAAATAGTATTCACCACTTTCTTTATGTAATGAATCCAAAATTTGAAGTATCTCTGCATCTATAATTCCCTTTGCTGCCTGAACTGCATCTGCTGGCAGAAAACCGTCCATATTTAACGGAAATACCATATCACGATAAGTGCGTAACTGCATCAAACGTTCTAAATTTTCTGTTTCTACAAGAACGCCCAATGGATGCAGCACTGCTGTACCGCAATCAATACTGCGGCGAATCGTCTCTCTTTGGATACGATTGGTCAAAAGAATTACCGATACCTTCTTCCCTCTTACATCCATAGTATGGCGATTGATTCCCTCATTCTGAATAATGAGTTTTCGAAGGGCACGAATCTCTTCTTCTACGTGTTTTTTGTTTTCTGGTTCAGGTTCTGTCTCCAAAAGTTGCTGCAAGGCATCTCTTAAATCTGGTAATTTTTCTGTTACATCCAGTTCTGCCAAAGCCTGTAAATAAGATGCACGAACAAAAAGTGTTTTTTCTTCTGTATAGCCTTTGTACAAAGCGTCCAATGCAGGAGCATATGCCAAATCTCCCAGAAGCAACGCTGCATTTTTTCTAGTCTTTGCATCTTCACTGGATAAAAATTCTAAAAAGAGTTCTCCCAGCTCCTTCATCTGCTGTTGCAGTTGATTCTTCTTTTCTGCATCTTTTATTTGTGCTCTCAGTGCACTTAAATTCGTTCTTATATTTTCTTTTTTTTCTAGTTCTTTTAAAATCTGTTCCAAGAGCTAGTCTCTCTTTCCTATTATTTTTTTACGCCATAGGTATCAATATATTTTTCTACATCTAATTTGAAATCTACCCAGGCACTTTCATGTTCTACAAAATACTTTGGACAGTTCTTTCCTGTCACATCATAATGTCGAATGATATCATCAATTTCAAGATTGTATTCACCCACTAGCCAAGCAGTTAATTCTACTAAAGCATCATACGTATACTCATTAAATCTGCCCGCATCATTATCAATACAACACTCAATTGAAATCGTATCCGCATTTCGCTCGTTGGATGCATATGCGATTTCTGTAAGTGGTATACATTGAATAATTTCTCCAGAAAGGCCTATTATAAAATGACTACTGGATTTCGTTTCCTTGGATTCTGCCAGTCCTTCAAAATAACTTCGGTTCTGTTGCGCCGTGGTGCCTGGATTTGCAGTATAATGAATCACAATTCCATTGATTTCTTCTAATGCAATTCCTGGTCTGGAATATTCATTCACTGTAAGAAACTGTTCGGTATAAACGGGTGGATTCTCAATACGCTTTGTCAGTACAGCCTTTTCTCCAGCCGTTTGCTCTGGTGCAATTGCTTTTAATACAATCCCCAATACAAACAGAAAAATAATGATAACTGCAGAGCATACCGCTATATGCAAAAGCATTTCTTTACGGCGTTTTTTCTTCCTTTCACGAATACGTTCTAGAGTTAGTTCTTTTGTTCTTTCAAAATCTTCCACATCAATCACTTGCAATTATAAAGATGTGATTTTCTCTCTATAAGCCACGCCCGTTGGTGTAGCGGCAAGTCCTCCTGTTCCTGTTTCTCTTACATTTTCAGGCATTGCACGACCAACTGCTCTCATTGCATCAAACACTTCATCTGGTGGAATTTTACTAATCATTCCTGCCAAAACCATATCACAAGAAGTGAGTGCATTTACAGCACCTACTACATTACGTTTTACACATGGAACTTCCACAAGTCCTGCAACTGGATCGCATGCCAAACCAAGTAAATTTTTCATAGCAATCGCTGCTGCATGGGCAATACCTGAAGCATCTGCGCCATTCAGGTAAGCAATCGCACCTGCTGCCATAGAAGATGCTGATCCAATTTCTGCCTGACATCCGCCAGCAGCACCAGCCAAAAATGCACGATGTGCAATCACACCGCCAATACCAGCAGCGACAAACATGGCCTCTGTCATCTGCTCATCTGTATATCCTTTTTCTTCCTGAACAGTAATAAATACCGCTGGAATAACACCACAAGAACCTGCAGTAGGAGCTGCTACAATACGTTTCATACACGCATTGGATTCTCCCATTTTTACAGCACGCTCGATAACTCTTCCAATAAAATCACCACATACCAATTTGCCCGCTTTTCTGGCATCATGAATCTTCTTGCCATCCGTACCTACCAATCCACTACGTGACATCAATGTATCTTCATAGTTTGAATCTGATTCTTTCATAACCTCATACATACGTTTCATTCTAGCAAATGATTCTTCTTCTGTAATGTCTAATTCAATGCAGTCATCCTGCATAACAATTTTCCAAAAAGGAAGATTTTTTTCCTTTTCAGCTGCAATGATATCTTCTAACGATTTATACATAAAGACCTCCCACTCCTACTTTAAGCTTAAGTATGTAACACGAACGATTCCTCTAAGTCCCTCTAATGCCTCTACTACGTCAAGCGGAACCTCTTTGTCACATTCAATAACCATAACCGCATCTGCCCCTCTTGCAGAACGATACAGTTGCATTGCACCAATATTGATGTTCTCTTCTGCTAGGAATGTGGTAACCTGCTGTACCTGTCCTGGAGTATCTTCATTACGAATAACAAGTGTTGGATAATCCCCGCCAAATTTTACTGCAAGTCCATCAATTTCTGTAATTTCAATTCTACCGCCACCAATAGAACATGCTACGATTTCACGATGTCTGCCGTTCACTCCATCCAAAACCAGTTTCACACTGTTTGGATGTACATCCCCTAAATCAATTGGGAAAAATGCGTATGCCATTTCACGTTTTGATGCTTCCGCATAACTTCGTGGAATACGAGAATCATCTACTGGCATTCCCATAAGTCCCGCTAAGAGTGCCTTATCTGTACCATGTCCCTTACCTGTCAATTGGAAAGAACCATGGAAATAAATCTTTGCAATCTTAATGTCCGCCCCAACAAGTTTTCTAGCAACATTTCCAATTCGTACTGCCCCCGCTGTGTGCGAACTGGATGGTCCTACCATAACAGGCCCAATAATATCAAACAAGTTCATACCTTTACCTTCTCTCTATGTTTATTTTATTGCATAATACCCTAAACTATATGATACCACATGTGTGCCCGTTTATCACTAATTAACATAAATTTTTTTCTTACACTTTCTAAAAAATCTTCGATTTAAACAATTTCCACTACCACACATGTGGCACATACCATTTTATAATTTATTC
>CAZDAP010000075.1:0-6574 GCA_964503585.1 uncultured Lachnobacterium sp.
TATTCAATTGATTTTAATGCTTCTACAGGATTAATCTTATCCAATGACTTATCCGTTATAGAATCCACAATAAATGCAAATACGATGGCAATTGCGGCCGCATAGACATAACTAATTGGTGCCAGATAATCCGCAAAGTAAATGGATGGCATTTTTAAAACTGCCATTAACCAAATACCAAATGCTTTTCCAAGTGGCATTCCAAGCAAAATACCAATACTTGTTAAAATCAATGTTTCTTTATTTACGTATGCATGTACTTCTCTATCAAAGAAGCCCAATACCTTAATGGTTGCCAACTCTCTTTCTCTTTCTGAAATATTTGTTGTAGATAACGTAAACAATACAACAAACGCAAGAGCCGCAGCCAAGGTAATAACAATGGTTACTACCAGATTAATAATTCGGAATATGGAGTCAAAGTTTAATAAAAATCCTTCGATAGATATAGCAGATAAAATACCATCTTTAGCTGCAAATTGCTCTGCATATTCCTCATGGCTTCCAACACCGCTATTTAACATCACATATGCACCATTTGCTTCAAAATCATGATACAAATCATTATATGTATTTTCTGTCATGTAAATGCTATTACCTAAGTAGTTCATAACAATGTCTGTAATCTCTACCTCAACATTTTCCAGATTCAGATTTTGAATGGTGATGGTGTCGCCTGCATCATAGCCCTGAACCTCAGCAACGTTAATCGTGCTTAGCACCATGCCATCTTCCAAATTAATCTTATTATCGTCTCTATCTACCAGATTAATATAGCCACGTAAAGATTCATCGTTTGGCACTACCACCAACTGTACACTTTCCTCTCTACCATCCTCATTAATTACCTTTACATTGGTAATCATAGGATTGATGTATGCGCGTACATTTGTATCATCCAAATAATCTAACAATTTTTCATTATCGTCCGATACCACCATTACGTCAAACTGGTATGTGACTTCATACTGCATTGGCATAAGCTGGGTTACCGTATCCTTAATGGTAAAGCCCGCCAACAAAATAGAAGTACAACCTGCAATACCAAACAGTGTCATAAATAATCTCTTCTTGTATCGGAACAAGTTTCGTGCGGTTACCTTATTTAAGAAAGATAAACGACTCCAAATCGGTGTTACACGCTCTAACAATACTCTAGAACCATTCTTTGGTGCCTTTGGACGCATCAGCATCGCTGGCATGTAAGAAAGTGCACTGCTGCAGGATACAATCGCTGCACCTACAATTCCCACAATAAATAATAGAATACTACCAATTCCGTAAAGCCAGTTAAAATATAAACTATATTCGGTAAACTGGTACATAACACCAAACACGGTAAAGACAACTTCTGGTAAAACAATAAATCCAAGGATATCACCAAGGATACCACCAATAATACAAGCCAATAATGCATAAACTACATATTTTTTGCGAATCTCCTTATCGGTAAATCCAAGTGCCTTATATGTTCCAATCAAACCTCGATCCTCTTCAACCATTCGAGAAATCGTGGTTAAACTAATCAAAATCGCTACGATCATAAACAAAACAGGGAATGCATTACCGATGGATTCAATACACTGTGCATCTGTTTTTACATTGGAATATCCACTCAAGGCAGTTCGTGTCGAAATATACCACGAAGTCATCTTCAAATCGGCAATTTCTTGTCTAGCCTCTGCAATCTTATCCAGTGCTTCCTGACGTTTTTCTACGTACTCACTGACACCTTCTTCGTATTCCTGTTTACCGTCTTCAAATTCAGCAGCACCTTCTTCTAGTTCTTTTTTACCATCTGCCAAATCTGCGTATGCATCTTCTAGTTCATCCCAGCCGTCTTCCAACTGTTCCCAGCCATCTGCGACCCCTTGTTTTGCTTCGTCAAAATCCGCCTGTGCTTCTTCTAACTGTTTTCTTCCATCTGCCAAATCAGCTTTACTCTTGGCAATTTCAGCACGACCATCTGCGATTTCCTGACGGCCTTCTGCAATCTCCTTTCGGCCTTCTGCGATTTCCGTATAGGCATCTGCTTCTTGCTGTTCTAAATCCGCCAAAGTCTTTTGATAGTTTGTCTTTTGTTCATTTAAACTATCAAGTTCCTGCTCTCGCAAATCCAATTCTGTTCTTTTCTCACTAAGTTCGGTCTGAACTTGCGCCAAATCATAGAGTTCAGAAGGCGTTAGCGTATTATTGTCTTTCTTCGCCAGTAAATCCGCTTCTTCTTTTTCTAATTCTGCTATTTCACGCTCTAAAACACTAATCTTTAATTCTGTCTGTTGAATATCAATATCGATGGATTTAATTTCAGAATTTAACATTTCCTCAGCACGATCAAAGGTTGATGGAATCTCCGCTTCAGCATCATCTAACGCTTTTTCTGACTCATTTAAAGTAGTTTCTGCCTGATCTAGCGCAGCCTCTCCTCCTTCAATCGCCAGTTCTCCAGCCTCTAACTCTGCCCATGCTTCGTCTAATTCCGCTTCTGCGTCATCCAACTCTCTTTCTGCTCTTTCCAACTCACGCTGTGCCTTTAAGAGATCTCTTTCTGCCTGAGCCAGTTCTACCTCACCATCAGCCAATTCTTCTTTACCATCCAGATATTCAGACCAGCCATCTTCTATTTCTATTTTAGCATCTAAAATATCTGCTTCCACATCCGCTAACTTATCGTTCATCTCGGCTTCGGCATCATCTACTTTTTCTATGGCTTCTCCTGTGACTTCATCGTATCTGGCCTGCTCACGGTCTGCCTTTATTTCTTCTTCTAAAATAGTTACAATCTCATCTACACTTGCTTCGTACTCATCAGAATAACATTGTAATTCATCGGTTCCGAACAAAGTAATATAAACTGCTGTATATATATCTGTCGATACCGCATCTGGTCGAACAAAGAATGTAAAATCGGTACTGGAATTTGCACGGAATGAAACAGCACCTTCCTGACTATTGATATCTGTAGCATCTACTACAACACCAACAATTGTATAAGTTGTTACTAAAAAGTTTGGTTCTTCTACCTCTTCCTCAACCTCGACTTCATAGTCTTCTTCACTCAAGGTTACACGATCGCTCTCATCGTATTCCTTTTCCAACTCTAAATCGAATTTAGAACTCTCATCCTCATTTTCTAGTTCTTCGACATCTTCCTCTTCTTCATCCTCATCATCGTCATCCATATCTTCCTCTATGATGATGGTATCCCCGATTTGTTTTCCACTTTCAATTATGTACTTCTGGGTAACAACAATTTCATCTGCCCTCAGCGGTATCTCACCTTCTATGATGTAAGGTTCATTTATGCCTTTCTGACTCAGCACCTTGACTTCTGCTTGTTTGGTCTGTCCATTTACCTGAGTGTAAACCGTTTCGCTATAGGCACCTTCCACAGCCTCAATGCCTTCAATGCGAGCCAACACCTCTACATCCTCGTCCGTAAGCCCCATGGTAGAAACAATCATAATATCAAACAGATTCTGTTCATCATAAAATGTATCTGCTGAATATCTTAAATCGTCACAGGCAGCTTTTAAACCAGACATCATACAGACACCCAGTGCCGCAATCAAAGCCAATGCCAGGAAACGCTTCATGCCCTTTGTAATTGTTTTTATGACATCTTTTGTATATGCCTTCATCTCTTCCTCACTACCATTCAATATCTGCAATCGATACAGGATTTTCATTCACTGTCATTTCAATAACCTTTCCGCTTTTAAAACGGATTAAACGATCTGCCATTGGTGCAATCGCAGAGTTATGTGTAATCAACACAACTGTAATTCCTTCCTTACGGCAGGTATCCTGTAACAGTTGTAAAATCTGTTTTCCTGTGTTGTAATCCAACGCACCTGTTGGTTCATCACATAATAAAAGTTTTGGATTCTTTGCCAAAGCTCTGGCGATAGATACACGCTGCTGTTCTCCACCAGAAAGCTGTGCTGGGAAGTTATCTTTTCTCTCAGCTAAACCTACTTTATCCAAAGTCTCTGATGCATCTAACGCATCCTTACACACCTGTACTGCCAATTCCACATTTTCCAAAGCAGTTAAGTTTGGCACCAGATTATAAAACTGAAATACAAAACCAATATCCGTACGTCTGTAACCAACCAACTGATGCTTATCGTATTTGGTCACTTCATTTCCATCTACAATTACCTGACCAGAACTAGCGGTATCCATCCCGCCTAAAATATTAAGCGCTGTTGTCTTACCTGCACCAGAACTCCCCAAAACAACTGCTAATTCCCCTTTTTCTACGATAAAACTAGCATCATCTAATGCCTTGATACTATTTTCTCCAGTCGAATATTCTTTTGTAATATTGTTAAATTCAATATATGCCATTACTTCTCTCCTAAGTATTCTATTACACTATGAGCAGCCACATTACCTTCTCCCACGGCTTTTGTGTACTGATAAGGTTTTCCAGTACAATCTCCTGCTGCAAATACACCCTTGACATTTGTCTCCATGCTGCGATTTACACCAATGTGTCCATCTGTTAATTCCAGTTTTGGGAACAATGTAGTTGGCGCAATGGAATTTCTCATAATAAAGATTCCATCTACTTCCAATGCTTCTCCGTCACCTAAAAGCAAGGTATCTGCACGGAATCCACCTTTTACTTCCTTTATCGATTTCTTTACAAATTCCACGTTATCGCTTTTCACTTCACAATCCTTATAAAATGGGAAGAAATATACCTTCTCTGCTAAATCCGCTAAAAATTCAACTTCATGTTCGAAACGCTTTGCAGTGGAAACAACTGCAATTTTTTTACCTTTATATAGAGCCCCGTCACAGGTTGCACAATAACTGACACCTCTTCCAACAAAGTCTGCTTCCCCTGAATACTGATTCATTGCGATGACACCCATGGCAAGAATAATACTCTCGGTTTCAAAAAACTGATTCTCCGCCATTACATTGTAGTATCCGCCCATGTCATAGATGGTGCTTACTATCTTATCCGTAATCTCTAATCCCATTTCTTCTTTATGCTTCAAAAAAGCCTGTTGCAATTCTTTTCCACTTACTCCAGGTATGCCTGGATAATTGTGAATCATCTCTGCCTTTTCAACTTTCTCGCTAAGAGCAGCATTCCCAAACCACAAAAAATTCTTATTATATGTTTTTAAATTAATTGCCGCAGATAACCCCGCAGGACCACTGCCAATAATAATACAATCGTACCTCATTTTTTCTCCTATCTAATCACTTATAAAGCGAACTTCTCTAATTTACTATTATAAATCACTCTGCTTTTTCACTCAACTAAATTGTAGAAAAAAAATTGTTCAAAATCTATTAAATCTTTACGAAAAGGATTATAATCTAATCAAGAGTTTTAACAAAATATTGAAACACAGAGGATATAACTTATGAAAAACACAATTAAAAAAGAAGGCTTTCGCATTCTCACTATTTGTATGGCTTCCGTTGTAATGGCTATCAACATCAAAACTTTCGTTCAAACAGGAAATCTCATTCCTGGCGGTGCTACAGGTCTTACCATTTTAATCCAACGAGCCGTTGAACATTTCTTTCAGTTGCATATCCCTTATACACTTTTAAACTTATCCATTAATGCAATACCTATATATATTGGATTCCGTTATATTGGAAAAAAATTTACCCTGTACTCCTGTCTTATGATTTTTCTCACTAGCGTCTTAACAGACTTAATTCCTAGTTATGTGGTGACCTATGACATTTTGCTGATCAGCATCTTTGGCGGAATTATAAATGGCTTTGCTATCAGCCAATGTCTACGCGTAGATGCCACTACTGGCGGAACAGATTTTATTTCCATATATTTGTCTCAAAGAACAGGAACAGACTCCTTTAATGTAGTATTAGCAGTTAATATCGTTATTATTGGTCTTGGCGGTATACTTTTCGGATGGGATATTGCTCTTTATTCTATCATTTTCCAGTACGCCTCTACCCAAGTATTACACATGCTATATAAACAATATCAGCAACAAACATTATTTATCGTAACCAACAAGGCCTCTGCCGTATGCGAAGCCATCTCTAATGTCTCAAACCATGGTGCTACCATTATGAAGGGAGAAGGTTCCTACCAAGGACATGAACGAAGCGTCGTATATTCGGTTGTATCTACCCATGAGAGTCAGCGTGTTATATCTGCTATCAAAGAAGTAGATGAAGCAGCCTTTATCAATACCATAAAAACAGAACATGTCAAAGGACGTTTTTATCACAAACCAAAGGATTAATTTGAAAATACTATGACCAGTTGTACCTATCAAAATTGGGGAGAAGATTTGGATCGAAATTGTATTGACTATGTCATGATTTCTCCAGACACCTTTGACGTAAATTATTACAAGGTCATCACAGATACCTATGATGGTGTGTACACCAGTGATCATTTCCCATTATTAGTAAGTATCACATTTAAAGAATAAAGATAATGAAAAAGAGTATCGTGTTTGCGATACTCTTTTTCTTATCGTTATTCATACTCCATGTTTTCTAATGAAGCATCGGGGATTCGTTCTCCGCTCCGCTTCGGTCGGCGCAAAGCCGAGGTCCACCG
>CAZDAP010000076.1:0-6563 GCA_964503585.1 uncultured Lachnobacterium sp.
ATTTATTTTCTGTACGTAATAACTGATTATTTGTAATAACAGCGGACATGTTGCGATTGATCTGCATAACATTTTCCCTTCATCCACTGCGCTTCCTTGCGAAATATTTGACTCCCTGTCTCTATTCTGTCTTTTATATCGTCTATTAAAAGGAATATCTTAACCATTTTTCTTTTTATTCATTGAAATTTTCTTTCGAATTTTCATTCGAAATTTTTTTGGACAAAGTATATATTTGCTTTTCCTAGGGAAACGTATTATAATAGCGAGAGTAAATGTATGAAAAGGAGGTCATCCCATGGCAAAAGTTACAAAGGACACCATGATTGGCGAGCTTCTTCAGATCAATGCAGACATCGCTCCTCTTCTTTTAGGAATTGGTATGCATTGTCTTGGTTGCCCATCTTCTCAGATGGAAACTATCGCAGAAGCAGCTATGGTTCATGGAATTGATCCAGATGATTTAGTTGAAGATATTAATAACTTCTTAGAACATAACTAAACTATCCAGAAGAATAAAAAAAGAACAAGTTTCAATGCAAATTTATTTGCATTTGTAACTTGTTCTTTTTTTATTCTTCTGGATAGTTTAATTATAAACCTCTCTCATCACCTGTAACGCATTTCCTTTTACAATAAGTTTTCCATGCTCTTTGAAAAAAGCCTCTGTGGCAGGTGTATACTTATAGAAAGATGCATACTCAGAAATAATATTACAAACCTTGTTAAATTCTTCTGGGGAATGGGCACTTTTTCGAACCAGAAGATAATATCTGTTTTTCTTCTCATCTTTATACAGATCATTTTCACCTCTGTAATAATGCCCCAATACTCCAGAAAGACGTTCAATCTGGTCAAGATTTCGGAATTCGTACATCTTGGTAAGGTTGGCTGGAAGTTCTTTCTTTTTCACAGATTTTTGTTCTTCTGGCTTTTGCTTTACAACTCCAACTTGCTCTGGATGCTTCTCTTTTTCTTCTACTTGTTTCTCCAGGTCTTCTTTCATCTTCTTAAAAAGATCCAAGACATCATCGGCTCCCTGCATATCGGAAAACATAGAAATATCTTCCGTTTCAGAATCATCTTCTTCACCTTCACCAGTAGAAAATTTCGAAAAACGTGTATCCAGTTCTTCTGGATATTCTACTTTGGTAATCTGTAATATTATATTTTCTCCAGATAAAGGGATTGCCTCTATCATGAGCGGTATATCATCTACCTCAAAACCAAATTCATCATTTGCCTGCTCTATCATATCTCTAAACAGACTTTTTGCCTTTTCAGAACCATAGGCAAGTTCGCTTAATTTCAACTGTCTGTCTGCCAAATCTTCTTTCGACAAAATACAGCGAATTTGGTTTTCGTTTACCTTTTCAATTTTCATGTTATCACTTCCTTATCTTGAAAATCATTCGAAAACGTACACTTATTATAAACAACAGACCTCTATCTGTAAAGAAGAGGGTTCTAAAAATTTTCTTAAAAAAACTATTGCAATGCCAGAAAATTTGTGTTATATGTGTTTATACGAGATGTGTTGCTGATGAAAGGAAAAAGATGAATCAGTCAACAAATCAAATTCTGTTTGGAAAATATGAATTGATTTCTACTCTCGGTACTGGCAGTTTTGGTACCGTGTATCTTTCCAGACATCTTATTCTAGAGTGCTACCGTGCTATCAAACTCATCCCCAAAGATGGCACATCAGACTCTCTTTTGAAGGAAGCACAGCTTCTAAAGTCATTGAATCACCCAGGTATCCCCACTATATACGATATAGAGCAGGATGATTCCTACTTTTATCTTGTGGAAGAATACGTAGAGGGTGAATCTTTAGAAGAATTCTTGCTTCATCAAACAAGTATTTCCCAAAGTACTTTTTTGGATATAAGTTTACAGTTATGTGATATTTTTCGATATCTGCACAGTTTTAAACCTTCGCCAATTCTATATATGGATTTAAAACCAGAACACATTATAGTATGTGGAATGCAGATAAAATTAATCGACTTTAATGTTGCTACTTATCTTTCCAGTTTGGGAAATATCTTCAATCTATTTGGGAACCAGGAGTTTGGTGCTCCAGAACTTTTTTCTGGAAACATGCCCAATCTTCTCTCGGATATCTACAGTATTGGAAAAATTATGCAATATCTTTCCAACCATTTAGAAGTATCCACTTCTCCCAATTTTCAAAAAATAATTACTAAGGCAATCGATACAAATCCAGCTTATCGTTATGAAACGGTAGATGAGCTTATTTCTGTTATCGAGAAACAAAAAAAACTATTATTTCAGCCACATCTTCGTAAAAAAATTGCAGTGATAGGAAGTCACAAAGGCTGCGGTGCAACTCATTTGGCAATGATGCTCACCTCAACTTTAAATTACATGGGGTATCACACCCTCTACTACGAGAAGGAACCAAAGAGCAGCTTATCTTTATCCTTTCAACTCCTATCCTCTTCTAAAGAAAAGGATGGTTTGATTTTCTATCGTTATTTTCGAGGATATCCTTTTTTCGGACCAGGAATTTTCCCCCCTGTGACAGATGCAGATATTATCATTGATGATTATGGAGATTCTACTCCAATGGATGAAGGAACCGACTATGATTTCATAGTTTATGTGTGTAGCAATAGTATCTGGCATCGATACAATATCTTGAAAAAAGGAACTGCCTATTTAGGTTTATCCAGAAATTTAAAAATTATCTGCAACATGGGACAGAAAAACACCCTGCATCATATCGCAAAATATTTTTCCAGACCTGTTTATCATTATCCATATGATACAGATCCCTTTTTGATTGATGCAGCAAAACTTTCCTTTGTTTCAAACTTACTGCAATTAAAAAGGAGGAATCGTTTATTTTTACATTTAAAAAATTGCATATTTCCAAAACTATAATTGGCATTGGCAGTGTAGATCGAGGTGCTGGTACAACCTGTGTTTGTCTGGCTTTTGCAAATTATTTATGCAACAAAATGGGGATGAAAACTGCCTATATCGAATTAAATACCACTAACCAAATCAATTCTCTTTCTTCTAAGGATTCTGAACATCCTTTTGTATATCTGGGAATTCATATATTTCCTTCTACGAAGGTTACCTCCTTGAAGGATATTTTAAGCAAAGATTTTGATTATTTTATTCTAGATATGGGTATTTTAACGACCTATACTGCTGTGGAGTTTTCCAAATGCCAGAAACAATTTTTAGTATGCAACTTTTGTGAATGGAAAAAACGTACCACTCAAAAAAAGATACAGGACCTATTTCAAAACACAAATTTAGAAAGGGAGAAACTTATTCTTTTGAAGACGTTCGCGTCAAAATCCACTGGTCCGCTTCTTTCTGAGATGCACTTTAAAACCTTTCCTCCTATATCAAATCCGTTTCAGTTACCAGTAAACTTGTTCAGCGATTTGAACAACCTATTATTTTAATACCAAAATTTTTAATTCAGATTTTTTGGGGATTCGGATGGAGTCTCAATGCTACACAAAATTATTATGCATTAAAATAAGAAAAAGCTGAAAGAAGACTGCATCAACTGCGGTCTTCTTTTAGTTTCTACTAATTAATTCTTAAATTTCGACAATATATTTGAAACCATACTCACACAATGCTATAATTATTCTGTATTGATATTCATATGAAAGAAAGGTTAATTAATATGAAAAAAAGAAGAAAACAAAAGAGGGCAAATAAGCAACTTTTTCCTGTACTTTTGGTGGTTGGGCTAATTTGTCTTGTACTGGCAATTACAGTAGGTGTAAAACTCATTCAGAAATATAGCCCTTCAAAAGAACATCTGGACCTAACAGAATATTATGGAATGTCCGATGATTCCCAGGTTGCCATTACCTTAAATAATACGGTATTAGATCAATTTGCAACCATAATCGACGGACACGTTTATTTGGACTATGATTTCGTACATGATGTTCTAAACTCCAGATTTTATTGGGATGCAAATGAAAATATACTTCTGTATACAACAGCAAGTGATGTAATATCTGCCAATGTAGAATCAACAAATTTTCTAGTGGGTAGGACTTCCAACGATTACGGTCGCATTATCGTAAGAGCTACTTCTGATTCCGCTTGGATAGATATTGATTTTGTAAAAATGTTCTCTGATTTTACCTACTCCTATTATGAATCACCATCCCGTGTTGTGATTACAAATGAGTGGAAAGATATTACCATCTCTACTTTAAAAGGGAAAACTCAAGTTCGTTTAAAAGGTGGTATCAAGAGTCCTATTCTTGCAGATGTAGAAAAAGGTGATGTCCTCACTATTTTGGAAGTGGATGAAACCTGGACTAAGGTTTGTACAGAAGATGGTATTGTTGGTTATGTAAAATCTAATAAAGTAAAGAAAACCGAAACAAAAACTCTGGTTAGCGAATATGAACCAGAAAAGTTCCAGCATATAACTATGAGCAATACCATTAATCTTTTATGGCATCCTGTATATTCAACTGCAGCAAATGACTCTGTTGCAACGGTCCTTTCAGAATCAAAAGGTGTCAATGTTATATCACCAACCTGGTTTAAGTTGAAGGATAACAAAGGCAATATTTCCAGTCTTGCCAGCGCAAGTTATGTAAACTACTGTCATAGTCAAGGCGTAAGGGTTTGGGGTCTTGTAAAGAATATGGATTTAGAATCCGCAGATATTGATATAAATTATATCCTTACCCATACTTCCACTCGTCAGAATCTGGTAAATCAGATTATTGCGCAAGCCCTTCAATACAACCTCGATGGAATCAACATCGACTTTGAACAGTTAAGTGAATCTGAAGTAGGTGATGGATATATTCAGTTCCTTCGTGAATTATCGATTAAGTGTAAAAATAATGATTTAGTTCTATCTACTTCCGTTTATGTACCTGCTTCTTACAATACGGTTTACAAATATGGAGAACAAGCTAATTTTGTAGACTACATTTGTTTAATGGCGTATGACCAGCATTGGGGACAGGGAAGCGGAGAAGGTTCTGTTGCCGCTTTAGACTGGGTAAGTGAAAGTGTAGAAAATACCTTAGCCGAAGGTGTTCCTGCTGATCAGTTGGTATTAGGAATGCCATTCTACACAAAACTTTGGAACTTAACTCCAACAACGGATGATTCTGCCACCGAACAAAGTTATATGATTGGATTCCAGAATCTAGGACTTACAAGTGCAAAGAACTGGATGACAAACAATGTCACAGAACCTGTTTGGTTAGAAGATTGCGGTCAGTGGTATGGTGAAGTTGTTAAAAATGGTGTTACTTACAAAATGTGGTTAGAAGATGAAAGTTCCATAGAACAGCGATTAAAACTGATGCAGGACAAAGGTCTTGCTGGTGCAGCTTTCTGGAGCAGTGAACTAGATAACAGCGAAATTTGGGAAGTTATTATTAAATACATTAATTAACTATAAAAAACATAATCTTTTTATTTTGGCATAAGATATACCAATTATACATATAAAGGGTATACTCTTATGCCAAAAATTTTTTATGGAATTATTCTAGCCATTATTGCAGTCATACTGGTATTTGTTTTCACAAAACCATCTCTAGAATCCCCTTCCTCCACAGAAGAACTTCTTTCTGAAGTTACCACAGAAGACAGCCCATCTATTACATATCCAACCATCGTATTAGACGCTGGTCATGGTGGCATGGACCCTGGCAAAGTTGGCATCAATAACGTATTAGAAAAAGACATTAATCTTTCTATTGTTTTAAAATTAAAAGAACTTCTGGAAAAAGAAGGTTTTACCATTTATTTAACCCGGGAGTCAGACCAACTTCTTGCTGCACCCAATTCTAATTCACAAAAGAAAGATGATATGATTGCACGTGTTCAAATGATTGAAGAGATTCAACCCTTTTTAACCGTAAGCATTCATCAAAATAGTTTTCCAGACTCCTCTGTAAGTGGTCCTCAGGTATTTTATTATAAGGATTCTGTTGAAAGTGCAACTGTAGCTCAGGTAATACAGGATGTTATGAATAACCAGTTAGAACCTGCGAAAGAACGTGCCACTCAGGCTAATGATAATTACTATCTATTAACAAGAACACCCACACCTACGGTTATCGTAGAATGTGGGTTCTTAAGTAATCCAACGGAAGCCGACCTCTTAACTCAAGAGGAGTATCAAAATCGTGTGGCTCACGCTATTTATTCAGCTATCGTTTCTTATTATGAGGCTACTACATTAAATCAGACATCGTCTGAATAAAACTCTCTGCAATATGATAAAGGCGCTTTGTCTGAACAGGACTTTCTTCTCCCTTTTCTGACAAGGTGTTCTTTTCAAATTGCCATGCAGATAAATCCTCTACCTTTGTTACAGTAATATCCATTGGTTCCTGCCCTTCTCGATTCATTTTATCCACAAAGAGCCCTATATTTTCCGCAAATAATCTTCTAGTTTCTTCATCGGTAGTGGCAATAACCCCAGATACACCATTTTCTTTTGCTTCAAACGATGCAGCTACTTTTTCCATTAATGCACCTCGAAAGAAAATATCAACCAAACCTTTATTTTCTTT
>CAZDAP010000077.1:0-6481 GCA_964503585.1 uncultured Lachnobacterium sp.
ACTTGTTATCCAATTATATTTCTAATGTATTTTATATATCGAAATGCAAAAGATAGAAACGGATATTGTTTTGGTGCAACACTAAGTAAAGAATTAAAGAGTGATCCAGCAGTAGAAGCAATTGATGTAGAATATCGTAAAACTTTTAAAAAGACGATGATTGTGTCAGGAATTATTCCATTGGTTACGTTCTTTATTCCATATTTATCTATTGGATTTACGATTTGGATGATTTGGATTTGCTTTATATGCTTTTATCCAATGGTGCTGTTTGCGAGAACAAATAAGAAAATTCAGGAACTGAAAAAAGAGCGTGGATGGAATGAAGCGAGTGAGGTTTCTTATACAGATTTAAAAATTGCAGCTGTACCTAGAAAAGTAAAGTTGTTAACTTTTTTGCCTTCTATTATTCTAAGTGTAGTTCCAGTTATTTGGTCTTATGTACAGTTTGAAGATGCTGGCTTTGTTGCTTTTCGAATTTGTATGGTTACTTTTGCTGTGTGTACGTTGATGTTCTATCTGTGTGCGGTATGGACGGACAAACAGAAAATTTCTGTGATTAGTGAAGATAGCGATACCAATATGAATTATGCCAGAGCAAAGAAACAGGTTTGGAAAAACTTCTGGTTAATTTGTGCCTGGGTGAATACCATTTTTACTTGGATTATTTTATTTGCTATGTATGTGAGACATTTTGGTATGGCAATTATTCTTTGGGGTTCGATTGTGTATGGGGTAGGAATTATATTTCTTGCATTATGGTTGGTGAAGAAAATACAGGAAGTGAACCGTAAATATGAAGTGAGAAAAAGTGTTACAAATGCTTCGGATAATGATAAATATTGGCCATATGGGCTTATGTATTATAATCCAAAGGATACTCATATCATGGTAGAGAATCGTATGGGTACTGGTACAGCCATGAATATGGCAACTGGTGTTGGAAAAGGTATGTATATATTTGCGAGTTTGTGTATGCTGATTATTCCTGTTTCTTGTATTTGGATGATTATGCTTGATTTTACTCCTATTCGTACAGAAGTAGTGGATGATACCATCGTATGTACCCACCTAAGCGTAGAATATGAGATTCCACTGGAAGACATTCAGGAGTATACTGTTCTTACAGATTTACCAGATGTGACAAAAGTAAATGGAACTGGTATGGACAATATATTAAGTGGCACATATGAAATTTATCGTGAAGGTATGTTTGAGGCATTCTTAAATCCACAGAATGATTTATTTATAAAAATTGTAACAGAGGATGAGACCTATTATATTAGTGGATTTGATGATGCTGACACACAGGAAATTATTGAAGATATCGAGGCATATATAGAATAATTGATTTGTGAAAAAAGAGCGAGAAGAGAAGTGAGAGAAACACTTCTCTTTTTGCTTGCAAAGATGTAAAGTAAGGTTATAATAAAATATAAGAAAAATATGGAAGGGGAGTTTACAGATGGTTTGGCAGAATGTATTGGAAAAATTTAAAGAATTATTTGGGGATGAAGGCGAAATAGGTGTTTATTTTGCGCCAGGTCGTGTAAACATGATTGGGGAACATACCGACTATAATGGAGGCCATGTGTTTCCATGTGCACTTACTATTGGTACATATGGTGTAGCTCGTAAGAGAGAGGATAAGAAACTTCGTTTCTATTCATTGAACTTTGAACAGTTGGGAGTTATTGAATCTAGCGTAGAAGATTTAAAGCCTGAAAAAGAAGCGGATTGGACCAATTATCCAAAGGGTGTAATGTGGGCATTTGGTGAAAAGGGTATGCCTGTTGAGTATGGTATGGACCTAGTCTTATTTGGTAACATTCCAAATGGATCTGGACTTTCTTCTTCTGCCTCTGTAGAAGTATTGACAGGTTTTATTTTAAGAGATATGTTCGGATTTGATGTGACCAATCAGGATTTGGCACTTATTGGTCAATATTCAGAAAATAAATTCAATGGAGTAAACTGTGGTATTATGGACCAGTTTGCCATTGCAATGGGAAAGGCTGGTCATGCGATTTTCCTTGATACAGCTACCTTAGAATATGAATATGCACCAATTAAATTGGAAAATGCAAAAATCGTAATCTCATGCAGTAATAAGAAACGAGGTCTTGGTGATTCTAAATACAACGAAAGAAGAAGTGAATGTGAAACAGCTTTGGCTGAAATTCAGGCTGTAAAAGATATTGCTTCTCTTGGTGAACTTACAGAAGAAGAATTTGAAGCAGTAAAAGAACATGTGAAATCAGATGTGCGAATCCAGAGAGCTAAGCATGCGGTATATGAAAATCAGAGAACTATAAAAGCGGTAGATGCTTTACAGAAAAATGATGTGGCTTTGTTTGGTGAACTTATGAATGCTTCTCATGTTTCTTTGAGAGATGACTATGAAGTAACAGGTATGGAATTGGACACTCTTGTAGAAGAAGCTTGGAAAGTAGAGGGTGTGATCGGTTCACGTATGACAGGTGCAGGTTTTGGTGGCTGTACTGTAAGTATTGTAAGGGATGAAGCAGTAGATACCTTTATTGCACAGGTTGGAAAAGCATACGAAGAAAAGATTGGTTATGCAGCAGATTTCTATGTAGTAGAAATTGGTGACGGTCCACAGAAACTTGCGTAGGCATAGGTGTAAAACTAAAAAGGACACAGTTGTGTGTCCTTTTTTCAAAATGGGGGGATTAGGATGATACAGAATAGAATTTTAGAATTGGTAGAATATGGTTTAGTAACAGGTCTTTTGACAGAAGAAGATAAGATTTACACCATAAATGCTTTAATGGAGTTGTTTCAAGTGGATGATATAGAAGATAGTACATTTGAAGAATATGCTGTTCGCGAACCTATGACTCAAGAGTGTGCGGAAACAGTATTGGAAGACATCTTAGAAGATATGATGACATATGCATATGAAAATGGCATTATGAAAGAAAATAGCATCGTATATAAAGATCTGTTTGATACAAAAATTATGAGCCTTCTTATGGGACGTCCTAGTGAGATTCGTGCTAAGTTTAAAGACTTATACGAAAACAAATCTGCTTTAGCAGCTACAGATTATTATTACAAATTAAGTTGTGATAGTAACTATATCCGCCGTCAGCGTATTAAAAAGGATCAGAAGTGGACGACAGAAACAGAGTATGGGACTTTAGACATCACGATTAATCTATCAAAGCCAGAAAAGGATCCAAAGGCAATTGCAGCTGCGAAAAATGCAAAGCAGTCAGCGTATCCAAAGTGCTTGCTTTGTGTTGAAAATGAAGGTTATGCAGGTCGTGTAAATCATCCTGCCAGACAGAATCATAGAATTATGCCAGTGACAATTAACAATAGTGATTGGTTTTTCCAGTATTCGCCATATGTGTATTACAATGAGCACTGTATCGTGTTTAATGCACAGCACACACCTATGAAGATTGAGCGAGCTACATTTGGCAAGCTTCTTGATTTTGTAACACAGTTCCCACATTATTTTGTAGGGTCCAATGCAGATTTACCAATCGTAGGTGGTTCTATTCTTAGTCATGACCATTTCCAGGGCGGTCATTATACCTTCGCCATGGAAAAGGCACCTATTGAAAAAGAAGTGACCTTTGGTGGTTTTGAGGATGTAAAGGCAGGAATCGTAAAATGGCCGATGTCTGTTATTCGAATCACAGGACCAGATAAAGATAGACTGATTGAATTAGCAGATAAGATTCTCATTGCTTGGCGAGGATATACAGATGAAGCAGCAAATATCTTTGCAGAAACAGATGGAGAACCACATAATACGATTACTCCAATTGCTAGACGTCGTGGAGAAGACTATGAATTGGATTTAGTGCTTCGTAATAATTTAACTACAGAAGAACATCCAATGGGGGTATATCATCCACACGCACACCTTCATCATATTAAGAAGGAAAATATCGGTCTTATTGAAGTTATGGGACTTGCAGTACTTCCAGCCAGATTAAAAGATGAGATGGCAGAACTGAAGGAAGCAATTCTCAGTGGAAAGGACTTGGCTTCTACGGAAACCCTTGCCTCTCACAAGGAATGGGCAGGAGAGTTCTTGAAGAAATATGAAGATGTGAATAAAGATAATATTACAGATATTATTCGTGAAGAAATAGGACTTGTATTTGCTGAAGTATTGGAGAATGCAGGGGTGTATAAATGCGATGAAGCTGGAAGAGATGCATTTATGAAATTTATTGAAACTGTGAATCATTAACAAAATATTAATTTTCTAAATCTTAACCAAGTTAATCTAGACATTCTACCTGTTTTAAGGTAGAATGTCTTTTTATAATAGGAAAAATTTGTTTTGGAGGCGTTGTATGAAAAATTGGGAAAGCAACGTGCGAAAAGTAGTTCCATATGTGCCTGGTGAACAGCCACAGAAGGAGCGCATGATTAAACTAAATACTAACGAAAATCCATACCCACCAGCACCTGGTGTGCAGAAGGCATTGGATGAGTTTCAGATAGATCGATTACGTAAATATCCAGATCCGGTAATTGGAAAATTGGTACAGGCCATTGCGGATTATTACGGATTTAAGAAAGAAGAAGTATTCGTAGGGGTAGGTTCCGATGACGTACTTGCTATGATTTTTATGACCTTCTTTAATGGAAAAGAACCTATTCTTTTTCCAGATGTTACATACTCTTTTTATGATGTGTGGGCAGATATGCTTCGTATACCATATGTAAAGGTTCCATTGGATGAGAATCTTTGTATTCAGCCAAAGGACTACACACAGACAAATGGTGGTGTGATTTTTCCAAATCCTAATGCGCCAACTGGAGAGCTTTTATCACTGGATGCAGTGGAGGAGATGATTAAAGCAAATCCAGATGTGATAGTTGTTGTGGATGAAGCATATATTGATTTTGGTGGAGAGAGTGCATTGCCTCTTACTAAAAAATATGATAACGTCATTGTGGTACAGACATTTTCAAAATCCCGTTCTATGGCAGGCTCTCGTATCGGATTTGCTATCAGTAACGAAAAGGTGATTCAGTACTTAAATGATGTAAAATATTCGTTTAACTCTTATACCATGGATGCCCTTACCATTGATCTTGGTACAGCGGCAATTCAGGATAAAGAATATTTTGAAACCTGTTGTGAAAAAATCATCGCAACTAGAGAGTGGACAAAGGCAGAATTGAAGAAACTTGGATTTTCCTTTGGGGATTCCAAGAGTAATTTCATTTTTGCTACTCACAAAGAGATTCCAGCAGTAGAGATTTTTCAGGCATTGCGTGAAGCAGATATCTATGTAAGATATTTTAAGAATCCAGAAAGAATCAATAATTATCTGCGTATCTCCATTGGAACGGATGAAGAGATGAAGGAATTAATTAAATTCCTCACATCTTTTATCAATAAATAAGTGACTTTATTAATAACAGAGAAAGGATTTAAAAATGAACTTTTTATTTGACATTATCAAAGGTATGTTAATCGGTGTTGCTAATATCATTCCTGGTGTTAGTGGTGGTACAATGATGGTTTCCATGGGAGTATATGAAAAAATCATTGGTGTAGTAAACAACTTGTTTAAAGATATTAAAAAATCTATTATGACATTGCTCCCAATTGGAATTGGTATGTTGTTAGGTGTGGCAGTATTCTCCTTCATCATTCCATGGTGCTTAGAAGTATACCCATTCCCAACTTCATTCTGTTTTATCGGTTTGATTCTTGGTGGTGTACCAGCAATTGTTAAACCAGCGAAAGAAAGCCTTCAGAAGGAAGGAAAGAGCATTTCAGTTCCACATATTATCGCCTTCGTATTTTTCTTTGCGCTTGCTGTAGGTATGGCTGCTATGAATGAGACACAGACTTCATCTGCAAACTTTGAATTAAATATTGGATTTATGATTACCATATTTATTGTAGGTGTGGTTGCTGCAGCAACTATGGTTATTCCAGGTGTAAGTGGTTCACTTGTACTTATGATTTTAGGCTTTTATGAAGGTATCATGTCATCTATCAGCGGTTTTATCTCAGCAGTATTTGCATGGGATTGGAACTTAATCTGGTACTATGTAGGTGTACTTGCTCCATTCGGTATTGGTGTTATCGTAGGTATCTTTGCTGTAGCGAAGTTGATTGAATTCTTATTTGATAAATTCCCATCTATTACATACTGTGGTATTTTGGGACTTATCATTGCATCACCAATCGCTATTGTTATTAAGATGGGACATAACAATATCAACATCGTAACAATTATTTTGGGTATTGTACTTCTTGTAGTCGGAACCTGGTTCACATACTGGTTTGGCAAAAAGACAGAAGGTATGGAATAAAAGAAAAAGATTATTTCTCTTTAAAGTTAGACTTGAAAAATAAGCCGGCATATTAGTTGCCGGCTTATCGTATGAATTATATAAAATTATTTTAAATCCTGCGCAAGATTATAAATATTAGTCAAAGCAGCGGTAACCTTGTGCATGCTTTCAACGG
>CAZDAP010000078.1:0-2587 GCA_964503585.1 uncultured Lachnobacterium sp.
GAACTAAATCGTAAAATGTATTAGAAAAACACTTTACATATAATCCCAAGTGGAGTATATTAACTACATATTATTGATAAGTTACAAGTTATAGTGTATGAAAAAGGATTAGTTGTACTTATCAATCGGTGTGTGATTAATACAATTTGAGATAAAAAACTAGATAATAACAAGTCTAGAGTGAGAGGAAATTTCCATGAACGAAAATATGAGAATCAATGTAGCAGAAATTTTTGGTGAAAACGTATTTAATGATTCGGTTATGCAGGCACGTTTGCCAAAGAAAGTATATAGTAAGTTGCATCAAATTATTGCAGAGGGTGGAGAACTGGATATTGAAACAGCGGATGTTATTGCTCATGAGATGAAGGAGTGGGCGATAGAAAAGGGAGCCACTCATTTTACGCATTGGTTTCAGCCTCTTACTGGAGTAACAGCAGAAAAACATGATTCCTTTATTACGGCACCTATGGATAATGGAAAGGTGTTGATGAGTTTTTCTGGAAAAGAGTTGATTAAAGGAGAAGCAGATGCGTCATCTTTCCCATCAGGTGGTCTTCGCGCGACATTTGAAGCAAGAGGATATACAGCATGGGATTGCACATCTCCAGCGTTTGTACGTCAGGATGCAGGTGGAGCAACATTATGTATTCCTACCGCGTTTTGCTCCTATACTGGAGAAGCATTGGATCAAAAGACGCCACTTCTCCGTTCGATGCAGGCGGTAGGAGAACAGTCCCTTCGACTGCTTCGTTTGTTTGGAAATACTACTTCTAAGAAGGTAACACCTTCTGTTGGACCAGAGCAGGAATATTTTTTGGTAGATAGAGAGAAGTATTTAAAGAGAAAAGATTTGGTATTCACAGGACGTACTCTTTTTGGCGCTATGCCACCAAAAGGACAGGAAATGGAAGACCATTATTTTGGTTCCATTCGCGAGCGTATTGCGGCTTATATGAAAGACGTTGACGTAGAACTTTGGAAACTGGGTGTAACCTCGAAAACAGAGCACAACGAAGCAGCGCCAGCACAGCATGAAATGGCACCAATCTACGCAGAATGTAACGTAGCGGTAGACCATAATCAGTTGGTGATGGAAACTCTGAAAAAAGTAGCTGGTCGTCATGGTTTACAGTGTTTATTGCATGAGAAACCATTTGCGGGTGTAAATGGTTCTGGTAAGCATAATAACTGGTCGCTTACTACAGATGATGGAATTAATTTATTGAATCCAGGCAAAAGACCTCATGAAAATACACAGTTCCTGTTGGTATTAACTTGTATTTTAAAGGCTGTAGATAAGCATGCAGGACTTCTTCGTGCTTCTGCGGCAGATGTAGGAAATGATCATCGTTTGGGTGCACATGAAGCACCTCCAGCGATTATTTCGGTATACCTTGGAGAGCAGTTAGAAGACGTTTTAAGCCAGTATATTGAAAAAGGGGCTGCAACACACAGCATAAAAGGGGAAGGGCTCTCAACGGGCGTAAAAACACTACCTGATTTCCGTAAAGATGCAGCAGATCGAAATCGTACTTCGCCATTTGCTTTTACAGGTAATAAATTCGAATTTCGTATGGTAGGTTCACAGGACTCTGTAGCACAGTCCAATGTAATCTTGAATACCATTGTAGCAGAGGCATTTTCCGATGCTTGTGATGTGTTGGAAAAAGCAGATGATTTTGAAACAGCAGTGCACAGTCTGATTCAGGAATACGCAAAAGATCATGAACGTATTATATTTAATGGTGATGGTTATTCCGAGGAATGGGTGGAAGAAGCGGCTCGTCGTGGACTTCCAAACCTTAGATGCATGGTGGATGCGATTCCAGAGTACGTAGCACCTGCATCGGTAGAAGTATTTGAGCGTTTTAATGTATTTAGTAAGAGTGAATTACAGTCTCGTATGGAAATCGAATACGAAATCTATGCAAAGACCATTAATATCGAGGCTAGAGCGATGGTAGATATTGCTACAAAACAGATTGTACCAGCGGTAATTCGTTATACAACGGTTTTAGCAGACAGTATCAACGCGGTAAAAGCAGCTTGTCCAGAAGCACCAGTTAGTGTACAGATTTCGCTTTTGAAAGAGACCTCAAAGTATTTAGAGGAAACAAAGGTGGCAATGTACAAATTGGAAGAAGTGATCAAAATAGCCTATGCAATGGATAGAGGCGAGGCACAGGCTCGCTATTACAGGGATGAAGTAAATGCGGCTATGGAAGCCTTACGTCAGCCAGTAGACAAATTAGAAATGATTGTGGACAAATCAATGTGGCCAATGCCATCCTATGGAGATTTGATTTTTGAAGTATAATAAAGTTGTTTGAAATTAAAAGAAGATTGCCAATCGGCAATCTTCTTTATTTTTTATTATTGTGTACCGGATTTTAGTGCATTCTCCGCATCAACTAATTTTTGAATATTTGTAACTTTTGATTTCGCATCTTCTGGCAATGCATCGTATGCGGCACGAATAGTATTAATTGCGCTTTGGTTTAAGTTTGTGGTATCAATACTATTAATCATATCCACTACTGCTTGTGCGGCTGTGATACTATCTACTCCAGTGCCAGTATTTCCA
>CAZDAP010000078.1:2687-6403 GCA_964503585.1 uncultured Lachnobacterium sp.
ACTACTGCTTGTGCGGCTGTGATACTATCTACTCCAGTGCCAGTATTTCCAGTGCCAGTATTTCCAGTGCCAGTATTTCCAGTGCCAGTGTCTCCAGTACCGGTATTTCCAGTACCAGTATCTCCTGTTCCTGTATCAGGATCTGGTGTTGGAGTTACAACTGCTTGGTGTGAACAAATCGTTGCTAAAAATTCTTCGGTGGCGATATAAGCAGCGTCTTCGGTTGTTGCGTCACCGCCGATGATGAATACTTTTTGAACAACTTGGTCTGCTGGGCAGTTTGCATTGGCAATCAAGCCAGTAGCAGAGCAGATATTGAGTACAACATGGTGGTCACATGTTTCAGTTGGTACAGTGCCTGCTGCAAAGTATTCACTGATTACAGCATTTCCTTTTTGACAAAGTTCACAGGTGCCTGTTACAGGAAGTTTTCCTGATTCTCTACACACAGAAGCAGAAGTGATACTGCTTGGTTGCTCAAAACTCTTATAAGGAAGTTCTTCGTGGATACGTTGCATTGCTTCGCGCCAGATATTTCTAGCATAGGTACATTGTGAACCAATCTGTACGGAGTTATCATCATTTCCACCCCAAACTACACAGGTGTAATATGGTGTATATCCAGCAAAGAGAGAGTCACGGTTTGAAGTTGTTGTACCAGTTTTACCAGCCTGGTCCATAGAAGCACCAAAGTAAGCACGTCCACCTGTACCAGAAGTCATAACGTCACGCATTGCATCGGTCAATAACCATGCGGTTTCTTCGCTGACAACTTGATGTGTTTCCTGTGTAGTGTTATCTAAAATCAGATTTCCATCATGGTCATAAACTGCGGTGTAGAAACTTGGTTCGATATATTCTCCACCGTTGGCGATGGCTGCATATGCTGCAGTAAGTTCTAAGTTTGTTACACCATAGGTAAGTCCGCCAAGAGCAAGACTTAAGTTTACATCGCTATCGGAAAGGGTAGTAAAACCAAATTTTAATGCGTATTCATAGCCAAGGCTTGCACCCATTTCATTTAAGGTTTTTACAGTAGTGATATTGTAAGAACCAGTAATTGCCTCACGGAGAGTTGTCCAACCATGGAAAGTGCTATTAGCGTTTTTGTATGCTTTTTCACCAATTTCAAATGGAGCATCATCCTGTACAGATGCTAAGGTATATCCGCCAGCATCTAAAGCAGCTGCATAACATCCAATAATTTTGAAAGTAGAACCTGGCTGACGACAGGTATCTGTAGCACGGTTCCATGTACGGTTTCCGACTTTGTCACCACGTCCACCAACCAATGCTTTTACTTCGCCAGTAGTATGGTCAATTACAGTAAACGCAACCTGAGGCTGTAAGGTGATAACGATGGATTCAGAATCTTCTACCAAAGTATCGCCTTCTTCTAATACATCCTGCTGATATTCCGCGATAGCATCATAACAAGCCTGTTCGGAGTTATAAGTAATGTCATACTCAGAGTTGTTATTTACCTTCTTATAGTAGGAAAGCATGGTCTGATGAGAATAACTCTGTGTAGTACCATCTGCTTTTTTTACAGAGAAGTAAAGGTTAAAGGAATATTTCGCATCCATTGGATAGTTATCTGGATCATTAGCTTCTTCATCACAGATGTTTTGGATTTCTACATCCTGAGTAGAAATAATAGTCAAACCACCCTGATAAATAAGTTTGTACGCATCAGATTCAGAATATCCCTTTTTCTCAATTAAGTCATTTAATACATCTTCGATTAAGGCGTCTACGAAGTAAGTATTATAACTGTCTGGGTTTTCTACAGAATAGGAAGCAATACGGTCATATACAGGATCCGCCATCGCTTCGTCATATTGTTCCTGAGTGATGTATTCCAAACGAAGCATTGCATCCAATACCAATTCACGGCGTTGTGCATTTACTTCTGGGAAACGGATTGGGTCATAACCATATGGGTTTTTGGTAATACCAGCAATAACAGCACTTTCGGAAAGTGTTAATTCTGAAACATCTTTTCCAAAATATTTATTAGAAGCTGCTTGTACACCCAAGGTATTAGAACCCAAGTTAATGGTATTTAAATAGTTTTCTAAAATCCAATCTTTATCCTGTACTTGTTCTTCCAACTTCACTGCCAAGTACTGTTCCTGAATCTTACGCTGTATTTTTTCGATGAAGGTTGATTCACCGGTCCAACTAGTCAGTACATTATTTTTAATGAGCTGCTGGGTAATGGTACTACCACCCTGCATACCGCCATCGCCAGTCAGAAAGCCTTTGATGGTTGCAACACCAGCACGGGCAATACTTTGCAGGTCAATACCATTGTGCTCGTAGAAACGCTCATCTTCAATGGCAACGAATGCTTGCTGCATGTGTTTTGGAATCTGATCCAAGGTAACATATTCACGGTTCGCCCCAGATCCTACTAAGGTATCAATTTCGGTAACACCATCATCGGCATAAACTGTGGTGGAATATCCAGTAGGAACTACATCCATATACGAGATATCTGGTGCAGAATCAATGATGCCTTTTCCAACGCCGAAAACGGCAGCAACAGCAACAATAGCAATCATAACTACAAAAATCATAATTACTTTAAAGGTAGTAATTGCGACTTTGTTTTTAACTTTTGTTCCTTTTGCATCCACGTTTTTAACGCGACGTTTTGTTGAACTCTTATTATAATTCATATAAATTGCCTCCTAATAAGGATTATAGACTACTATAGTTATAGTTACTCATATTATAGCAAAAAAAACATAGTATAGGAAGAAAAAAATTGAATAAGGAAACTGGTTATGGTAGGATTAAGAAAGATTTAATAAATAGTTTATAAATTAAAAGGAGATGCTCATGGCATATCGTGTAGTTTATAAAGGTGGCGAAGGAGAAATCGTGGAAAAGAAATCCCGATTTATCGCTACTGTAAAGCCAGTGGAAAGTGAAGAAGAAGCGACAGCATTTATCGCGGAAATGAAGAAGAAATATTGGGATGCCAGACATAACTGCAGTGCTTTTGTGATTGGTGCAAATCAGGAACTGACCAGGTGTTCTGACGATGGCGAACCAGCACAGACTGCGGGAAGACCCATGTTGGACGTGCTTTTAAAAGAAGGTATTACCAATGTAGCGGTTGTTGTTACTAGATATTTTGGCGGAGTGTTACTTGGTACTGGAGGACTGGTGCGTGCCTATCAGAAGGCGGTACAGGAAGGATTGGCAGCATCTCAGATTATAGAAAAAAGAAATGGATTTCTTCTATATATAAATACAGATTACAATGGAATAGGGAAATTGCAGTATCTTTTTGCGCAAAAGGAGATTTCTATTTTAGAAAGTGAATATACCGCCGATGTGCGTATGACGGTTTTGGTTCCGTTGGAGCGAAAAGAAGAAATCGAAAAAGCAGTCATTGAACATACTAATGGAACAGCCAAGTTAGAATGGGGCGATGAGACCATTTATGGGGTTGTTGACAAAGAAGTGATGTTGTTTTAAAACGTATTTTAGAAAAATGTAAATTTTTTTGAAAAAAGGTGTTGACACAAGGTCGGGTTATATGTATAATACCATTTGTTGAGACAACATTGGCCCATCGCCAAGCGGTAAGGCAACGGACTCTGACTCCGTCATCCAAGGTTCGAATCCTTGTGGGCCAGCTAAGAAACCTCAGTGAAGAGATTCGCTGAGGTTTTTCTTTTTGTCTAAAAGTCAGTATTTTC
>CAZDAP010000079.1:0-6398 GCA_964503585.1 uncultured Lachnobacterium sp.
GATTGTTCAGAAACTGGCTGGATATACCATGGGACAGGCGGATAATATTCGTCGTGCCATGAGTAAAAAGAAACAGTATATTATTGATGCAGAACGTCAGAACTTTGTATATGGGAATCCAGAACAGGGAATTAAAGGCTGCGTTGCAAATGGTATTTCTGAAAGTGCGGCCAATAAAATTTATGATTCCATGGTAGACTTCGCAAAGTATGCGTTCAACAAATCCCATGCGGCAGCATATGCTGTGATAGGAGTGCAGACTGCATGGTTAAAATACAATTATCCTGTGGAATTCATGGCAGCGCTTATGACTTCCGTTATTGATAACGCGAACAAAGCTTCCGAATATTTATATCATTGTAAGGAAATGGATATTGAGGTGCTCTCCCCTGATATCAATGTAGGGCAGGGGGCGTTTACTGCTGAGGGAGAAAATATTCGATATGGTCTTTATGCCATCAAGAGTATTGGTCGCCCTGTGGTTGATAAGATTATTGAGGAAAGAAAAGTTGGCGGACCATACCGTACTTTGCAGGATTTTATCGAGCGTGTGGCAGAACGTGATATTAACAAGCGTGCCATTGAAAATCTGATTAAAGCAGGTGCCTGTGATAGTTTAGATGGAACTAGAAAACAGATGGTGTTTGCCTATGCAGCCATGGTAGATCAGGTGACTTCTAAGAAAAAAACGGCTGTAGCTGGTCAGATGAGTCTTTTTGATATGGTTTCAGAAGAAGAGAAAAAGAGTTATGAGATTCAGTATCAGGATGTAGGTGAATTCCCTAAGGAAATGCTCTTAGGCTTTGAAAAAGAAGTGTTGGGAATCTACTTAAGTGGACATCCATTGGAAGAATACATGGATAAAATTCGTAAGAATGTGACCGCAGTAGCTTCTGATTTCATTTTGGAACAGATGGAAGGTGCCAGCACGGATTCAGAAGACTCTCTTTCTCAGGTTAAGGTGAAGGATAACCAGCACGTGATTGTTGGTGGTATCATTTCTCAGAAAAAGGTTACGTTTACAAAGAATAACAAGGCTATGGCATATATTAGCATAGAAGATTTGTCTGGAACTGTAGAAGTAATTATTTTCCCAAGAGATTACGAGAAATATCAGCGTTGCCTAAATGAGGATGAAAAAGTCTTTGTGGTGGGGCATGCTTCCGTGGAAGACGATAAAGATGGCAAAATTATTTGTGAGAGAATTGTTCCTTTTGATGAAACTCAATGTGATGTATGGCTGCAGTTTTCAACCATGGAAGACTACAAGGAAAAAGAAAAAATTCTCATGGATATTTTGTTTGATTCCGATGGAAGGGATGAGGTTGTGCTCTATATTGCGGCTACCAGACAAAAGAAACGTCTTGGGAAAAATAATACAGTAAAAGCAAATGCAGAATTACTGGGTGTCTTAAAGAGTTTTTTAGGTGAAAAGAATGTGAAAGTTGTAGAAAAGAGCATTGAAAACTAAACCTAAAGAGTATAGAATGAAGAAAAGATTGCGTGACATCAATTATTGATATTTAGGAGGCAGAATAATGGCTGAGATTAAAACAATTGCTGTTTTGACAAGTGGTGGAGATGCACCGGGTATGAATGCTGTTACACGTGCTGTTGTACGTGAGGCGCTTTATAAAGGAAAAAAAGTAAAGGGCATTATGCGAGGCTATGCTGGTCTTTTGAATGAAGAAATTATTGATATGGACGCTTCCAGCGTGTCAGATACGATTTCTAGAGGTGGTACAAAACTACAGACTGCCCGTTGTTTGGAATTCGTAGATCCAGATGTGCAAAAGAGAGCCGCAGATATCTGTAGAAAACATGAAATTGATGGATTGGTAGTAGTTGGTGGTGACGGTTCTTTCCGTGGTGCGCAGAGACTGGCTGCATTGGGCGTGAATACCGTTGCTGTACCTGGTACCATCGATTTGGATATTGCATGTACCGACTATACCGTTGGTTTTGATACAGCCATTAATACAGCCATGGATGCCATCGATAAGATTCGTGATACATCCACTTCCCATGAAAGATGTACAATTATCGAGGTAATGGGACGTCATGCTGGATACATTGCATTGTGGTGTGGTATTGCCTGTGGAGCAGAGGATATTCTTCTCCCAGAGAAGTACAGCCATAATGAACAGGAAATTATTAATCATGTTTTAGAAAATCGTAAAAAAGGCAAACAGCATCACATTATCATTAATGCAGAAGGTATTGGCAATTCTCAGGAAATGGCAAAACGTATCGAAGCAGCTACTGGAATGGAAACCCGTGCTTCTATTTTGGGTTATATGCAGCGTGGCGGTATGCCTACCTGTAAAGACCGTGTTTATGCTACAACCATGGGCGCTATGGCAGTAGACCTTCTTTGTGAGGGAAAATCCAATCGCGTGGTAGCCTATAAAAACGGAGAGTTCTGTGATTTTGATATTGATGAGGCACTTGCCATGAAGAAAGAGTTGCCTGACTATATGTACTACATTACGAAGAGTCTTGTATAAGAAAGTGTTATATAAGAAAGTGTTATATAGAAAAGGGTTGTCGCAGACAGCCCTTTTATTAAGGAGTTAGTAAATGATAACAAGTGCAAATAACCAGCAGATGAAACAAGTAAGTATGCTGCTTAAAAAGGCGAAAGAAAGACGAGACAAAAAGTCTTTTGTGGTAGAAGGACCTAAAATGGTGATGGAAGCACCAGTAGAATGGTTAAAAGCGGTTTATGTGTCGGAATTTTTCGCAGCAAATACAGAAAATAAAGCAGATTTACAAGTCTTAGAGGCAAGATGTAAAACGGCACAGGCGGTATATGAGATAGTAACAGATTCGGTGTTTAAGAGTGTATCTGACACCCAGACACCACAGGGGATTATGGCGGTTGTGTCAATGCCAGAATATCGCATGGAGCAGTTGTTGCAAGGAGATAAGACGCATTTGTTGATTTTGGAAAGCGTGCAGGATCCTGGAAATCTGGGAACTATGGTTCGTACAGGTGAAGGTGCAGGAATTACTGGTGTAATTATGAACAAAACAACAGTAGATTTGTTTAATCCAAAGACCATTCGTTCTACCATGGGCAGTATTTACCGAGTTCCTTTTTTGGTAACCGAAGATTTGACAGAAACTATGATGGAATTGAAAAAGAAAGATATTTCTCTGTATGCAGCACATTTAAAGGGAAAACAGTCTTATGACGAGGAAGATTATACCAAGGCATGCGGTTTTTTGATTGGAAATGAAGGAAATGGTCTGACGGATGAAATTGCAGATTTGGCAGATACTTATATTAAGATTCCTATGGAAGGACAGGTAGAATCTTTAAACGCAGCGATATCTGCCACCTTATTGATGTATGAAGCAAATCGTCAAAGACGTAAAAAATAAAGAAATAAAGGGAAATAAAGCATGAGAATTTGGGTAAAAGTATTTGATGACAATGCACATATGCTGAATTCGGAAACCATAGAAGATTATAGCGATGAAACAAGAACACACAAAGTGTTTCATGCGCTTCAGGAGGCGTGCAATCGCTTGGATTTAGGGAAACCGATTTGGCTGGAGGCGAATATAGCAGAGTTTAAACGTTTGGCAAAAACAAGGTTTTATCAGGATAATTTTGTGGAAGAAATCGAGTTTCAATATCTGGAATTGCATGTGATTGAAGAGGACTAGAAGAAGATTAAAAAGATAGTTAAAAAAATATGAATTAACTGTGAAATCAATTACAAACATAGAAAATTATGATATACTAAAACTGTGTTACACGGATGTAGTAAAAATATCAGAGGAGATGAACCTGGGGAGGTTTTTCATGGACCATTTAGTGTTTAACGAAGGCATTGATAGTTGGGAAAGTTTGATGTTTTTGTACAATTCAGCATTAAAGGAAGTGACTACAAAATTAGAAATTTTAAATGATGAATTTGTACATGTACATAAGTATAATCCGATTGAATATATTAAATCTAGAATTAAGACTCCAGAAAGTATCGTGAAAAAACTGAAACGTCACGAACTGGAAGTGAATGTAGACAACATGATTAACAATATTAATGATATCGCAGGTGTGCGTATCGTATGTTCGTTTACATCGGATATTTATAATATTGCAGAGATGATTGGAAAGCAGAATGACTTGACTGTTGTTTATGTAAAGGATTATATTCGAAATCCAAAGCCAAGTGGCTATAAGAGTTTTCATATGTTGGTATCAGTTCCTATTTTCTTAGGAGAAGAGGTTATTGATACGAAGGTTGAGATTCAGATTCGTACGATTGCCATGGACTTTTGGGCAAGTTTGGAACATAAGATTTATTATAAATTTGAAGGTCATGCGCCAGAATATATTAGTCAGGAACTGCGAGATTGTGCACAGATTGTGTCTCAATTGGATTTAAAGATGTTGCAGCTTAATGAAGAAATTATTAAGGCAAAAAAACAACAGGAAGAAGAGAAAAATAGTTAGATGAATATCATAAACGTTGAGAATATCACAAAGGTATATACAGAAAGGGAGCTTTTTTCAAAAGCTTCCTTTTATGTGCAGGAAAGAGAAAAAATAGGAATTGTAGGAGTAAATGGTACTGGTAAATCCACATTGTTAAAGATTGCCGCAGGCTTGGAAGAACCAGATGAAGGTTCTGTAATCCGAGGGAATCATGTAGTGATTAATTTCCTGCCACAGAATCCAGAGTTTGATGGGGGAAAAACCGTATTAGACAATGTGATGGATAAGATTATCACCACGGATATGGACGAGGCGCATCGATGGAGTTTGGAAAGCGAAGCAAAATCACTAATGATGAAACTGGGAATTTATGATTTTGAACAGTTTTGTGGCGAATTATCTGGCGGACAGAAGAAACGTCTCGCTTTGGTAGCAGCAGTATTAAAGCCATGTGATGTGTTGATTATGGATGAACCTACCAACCATTTGGATTATGATATGGTAGAGTGGCTGGAGGATTTTCTGCGAAATTGGCGTGGTGCCCTCCTTATGGTAACCCACGATCGATATTTCTTGGATAGTGTTTGTAATCGTATCGTAGAGGTAGATCGAGGCAGTATTTATAGTTATGAGACCAATTATTCAGGCTTTTTGGCGTTAAAAGCACAGAGGGAAGAATATGCACGTGCCAGTGAAAGAAAGCGTCAGTCCATTCTCAGAAAGGAAATTGAATGGATGCAGCGTGGCGCTAGAGCGCGTTCCACAAAACAGAAGGCACATATTCAGCGATATGAGGCATTGCGTGATCAGGAAGGTATCAAAGAGGTTCAGAAATTGGAGATGAGTTCTCTTTCTACACGCTTAGGACGTAGTACCATAGAGATTAATAACGTTTCAAAGGCCTTTGGCGATATTGTTTGTGTAAAAGATTTTACTTATATTCTGTTAAAGGGTGACCGCATTGGTTTTGTAGGGAAGAATGGTTGTGGAAAAACTACACTCATGAAGATGATCGCAGGCTTTTTAGAACCAGATTCTGGCACAATCGAAGTAGGACAGACGGTAAAAATCGGATATTATTGTCAAGAAATATGTCTGACAACAGATGCAAATAGTCTGACAAAAGAAAGTAAACTTTCAAATGCAGGAAAAAATGCAATGGAAACTGCATATATGAATCCAAACCAGAGGGTTATTGATTATATCAAAGACACTGCAGAATACGTGCGTACAGAGGATGGTTTGGTATCGGCCTCTGCTATGCTAGAACGATTCCTATTTCCTGCAGAGCAGCAGTATAGTCCTATTGGAAAACTTTCTGGCGGGGAAAGAAGACGATTGAATCTGCTTCGAGTATTGATGGAGGCCCCAAATGTTATGATTTTGGATGAGCCAACCAATGACCTGGATACAGAAACATTGGCTATTTTAGAGGATTATCTGGATAATTATGATGGAATTGTAGTTACGGTATCCCATGACCGCTATTTCTTAGATCGTATAGCAAAACGTATTTTTGCATTTGAAGGAAACGGGAAAATTACGCAATACGAGGGTGGTTACACGGATTATATGAATAAGCGTCCACAGGAAATGGACGATGTTTCATCTGTGGGAGTAAAGTCTGGTACAACATTTAATAGAAATGAAAAGAATATTGAACAAAAGAAAGATTCTCGCGAAACTTGGAGGCATGAAAGAAAAATTAAATTTACTTTTAAAGAACAAAAGGAGTATGAGACTATAGAAACGGATATTGAAACTCTAGAATCCCAAATAGCAGAATTGGATGCGCAGATGATAAAAAATGCCAGCAATTATGGCAAATTAAATGCATTAGCGCAGGAAAAAGATGAAAAGGAAGCGCTTCTCATGGAGAAGATGGAACGATGGGAATATCTAGAAGATTTGGCGCAAAAAATCGCTGAACAAGGATAAATATATAAAA
>CAZDAP010000080.1:0-6385 GCA_964503585.1 uncultured Lachnobacterium sp.
TTTGAACAAAATTCAAAAATAAATTCCTCTTCTGGACAAGGTCTTCCATAATAGTATCCTTGGATATAATCTGGTCCGAGTGAATGGATTTCCCGTAACTCTTCTTCCGTTTCAATACCTTCTACACAGATTTTTAATCCAAGACTATGTACCAACTGGATAATATTCTGCATCAGATTTCGTTCAAATTCATTGGATAAGGCTTTCATCGTAAATCCTCGATCCAGTTTCACAACATTTGGACTCACATCACTGATATTCATCAGATTAGAATACCCTGTTCCAAAATCATCCAATGCGATAGTTACACCATACTGATGTAGATTGTTCCATACCTTACGCATCTGTGCAGAATCTTCCAATTGTCCTGATTCTGTCAACTCAATGGTAATGCTAGAGGTGGCCATATCATATTCATTCAACAAACGGAAAAAATCCATGATAAATGGGCTCTTTAACACCTGTACATAAGAAACATTTACATTCACACTAAAATCAGGTATAGCTTTCTGCACTCTCCTACAGAACGCAATTGCTTTATCCAATACCCATTTTCCTACAGGAATAATCAAACCGCTTTCTTCTAAAATTGGGATAAATTCCACTGGTGAAACCTTTTGCCCATTTGGAAGTGTATAACGAAGCAATGCTTCTGCACCATAAGGTGTCGGATTATCGCTATCCTCTACGATAGGCTGATAATGTACTTCGAAACCTTCAAAGGCGTTTGCAATTCCTTCACGAATTGCACTTAAAATCATGGTCTTTCTGAGGAAATCTTCATAATCATATAAATCGAAGAAATACACTTGATTTTTTCCTTGTTTTTTTGCCTGACTAAGTGCAAACTGAGATAATTTTATCAATTCCTGATACTCCATTCCGCACAACTCAGCACAGGAAAGAACGCCACCAGAAATGGTAAACACGGTCTCATAACGATTTTTCTCAATAAATGCGTCTACTGCTGAACGAATCTTATCATATTGTGTCTTACCTGCTGCAATATCATCTGCAAAGTAAGATACTACAATAAACTCATCTGCAAAAACACGATACACTTCTTCCCCTGGACCAATGGAATTCTTAATGCAGTCTGCTACACCTCGAAGAATAAAATCACCATATTCATGTCCAAAGCGTTCATTTATTGATTTAAAATCATCAATACCTATATGAAGCACATATCCACTATTTGCAACACTACAATACATTTCCAAGGATGTTGCAATGGATGAAATCTCTTTTAATCCACTCACGTTGTCGGCTTTTTGTCTTCTTCCAATTTCATTGACACAACCTACCATATATTTTGGCCGATTGTTCTCATCCTTAATCACACGTCCTTGACAATTAATCCAGATAGGTGTCTCATCTTTCGAGAGCCAACGGTATTCGATATTATGCTCATCCTTTTCACCAGAAACCATTTTTTGTAAATCGTTTACCAGTTCATCCACATCATCTTTGTACACAAATACCTTATGCATTTCCACAACATCTGAAAACAAATTCGTAGGCAATGCAAAGCGGTCAAGTGCCTTCTCGGAAATATAATATAAATCCTGAGATATATCATAGAAATACATATAGTCATCCATACAAGGAGCTACTGCTTTTATTACTTCACAATATTCATCGAATGAAAAATCCGCTGCTTTTCGACTCATCTTCTCCTCCAAATAAAACCCATAAAACCAATTACTTTATTACTCTATCTCTGCAAAAATTCGTTTTGCCAATTCTTGCATTTTTTCTTTATTTACCTTACAAACCTGACGATCATAGGTATACATACCATTGATTTCATCCTCCACATCACTTACCTGTGTGTATACACATCCACATACACCACCCTTGATGCCTGGAATAACCATAACATTATACATATTCACGATACGATCTGTTAAATCTTCTGTATTTTCACAAGCGCCGTAACCATAAGATTTTTCGGTATTAAATACATGTCCTTCTACCTTATAAGAAAATCCTCCACATTCAGATAAGAACATTGGTCTTTCCTTTGCATGAAGTTCTTCTGCTCTAAAGTAGATATGTTCACTATCTACATCGCTCTTTGTCTGTGCAAACCAGCCTGATGTAGAATCATAAAAACGAGTACTGTCTGTTTCCTTTGCTATATCATACATATGGTCACTTTCAAACTGTCCCCAGCCTTCATTGAAAATGGTATATCCAATAATACATGGATGATTATATAAATCATGTAATGTATCTTTCATATGTTTTTCAAAGAAACGTTTGTATTCTGCCTTCTGATAACGACCTCTACAGTCATTTCTTTTCTTAAATCCAAAGGTCGGTAATACCGTATCCAAAATATAATTATAACCACTATTATTAACCATATCCTGAATAACCAGCATGCCTAATCGATCACAATCATAGTAGAATTGTTCTGGTTCAATCTTAATATGCTTACGAAGCATGTTAAATCCTAATTCCTTCATGCGAAGAATATCTTTTTCATACTCTTCTTCTTTTTCAGGAAGATAAATTCCATCTTCGAAGTATCCCTGATCCAATAAACCATGCATAAAGATTGGTTTATCATTTAAGCAGACACGATTCACACCATCCACCTTTTTAATCTCCACTGTACGAAGTGCAAAATAAGAATCCACCTCATCCTGTCCAGCAATAATTTTCAGATCATACAAATGTGGATTATCTACATCCCAAAGAATCGGATTCTCAATTGCAATAATTCCCTTATTACGATTAAACATCTGCTCTGCGACCTTTTTTCCTTTTTGATCCGAAACAATCGCTTTAAATCCTCTCATATCACCTTCGATTTCAATCTTGATATCTTTCATCGAAGGCGTCAGTTTCACTTCTTTTATGTAAGATGTTGGTACGTTCTCCAACCAAACCGTCTGCCAAATGCCACTAATTGGTGTATACCACATACCACCACGTTTTTTACACTGTTTTCCATATGGATATTTCCGCGAAAGTGTATCAACAACCTCTACTCGTAAATGATTTACTTTTTTTCTACGAACCTCATTTGTAATATCAATAGAAAAATGCAGATAACCACCTTCATGCTTCCCTACTAATACATCATTCAAATAAACATCTGCAACCTGGTCTACTGCACCAAAGTGCAAAATAATACGAGGTAGTTTAAAGGATTCTGGCACATCAAATGTAGTAGTATAAATTAGTTTATCTCCAACTTCACCTGTATACTCTGATAAGCGGCTCTGTGGAGCAAATGGAACCTGAATCTTCAATCCATTCAGTTCCCATATACCATTCAAATTTAAATAACTATTTCTTTTAAACTGTGGTCTTGGATAAGACTGCCATTTATTCTCGCCCATACTTCCCCCATTTTTGAACATATTATTCTTTATTATACTACAGGGTTATTTATTTTTTAACACTTTTTTACATTATTTTACCATTTTTTGCATTTTTTAAATAAAAAGACAGCCGAAAACACTTCGACTGTCCAAATTTTCGTATTATAAGAGTTTTGCTCTAAGTTCTGCTCCACTTACAGGACTTAAATATGCTGGTGCTACATCAAAAACAGTTTTACAGCCTTTGATACCTTCTGCGCTCATACGATATGCTGCACGAGCATAAGCCACAATAACAGAAGCGGTAAACTCTGGATTGGAATCTAATTTCAAACTATATTCAATAATATGGTTGTTTTCTTCATTCCAGCCTGTTTTTCCACTACGAATCACAAAACCGCCATGAGGAATACCTGCATGATTTGCTGCTAACTCTTCTTCTGAAATAAAGTTAACGGTTGTATCATAATCTGCAAAATAGTTTGGCATGGTTTTAATCTCTTCTTCAATTCGAGATTTATCTGCACCTTCTTTTGCAACAACATAACATTCTCTTGTATGTTTTTCTCTGGTAGTAAGTTCTGGATTTTCACCATTACGCACTCTAGCCAAAGCATCTTCTACAGGAACTGTGTACTGCTTTGCATTGGCAACACCTTCCACTCTACGAATTGCATCGGAATGTCCCTGGCTAACACCTTTACCCCAGAATGTATAATCACTGCCACATGGCAATATGGCATTTGCATACAAACGATTTAAAGAAAACATACCTGGATCCCAGCCAACAGAAATCATAGCCACTGTATTATTTGCAACAGCAACTTCATCTACTGCAGCAAAATGTTCTGGGATTCTTGCATGTGTATCAAAACTATCCACTACATTAAAATATTTTGCATATTCTTTCGTCTGTTCTGGTAAATCTGTTGCACTTCCGCCACAAAGAATTAATACATCAATTTCATCCTTCATCTTTGATGCTTCGTCTGCATGATATACTGTCACATTCTCACTTAATATATTTACTGTAGAAGGATCTCTTCTAGTAAACACTGCTACCAATTCCATATCTGAATTCTGCTTTAACGCACATTCAATCCCTCTACCAAGATTACCATATCCCATAATTCCAACTCTGATACTCATAATATTTCCTCCTGTATCAACCAAATCTAACACAAGTAAATTATAGTTCAGCCCTTAATTGATTTCAAGAAAAAATTTATTCCAAAAATATATCTTGCTTTCTTCTATAAGAAGTGCTATATTAGGCGTATGTTTTTTGTATAAATATGCACAATATTCAATGTTTTGTGCATAAATTAGCACACATAAAATAACTAATTACATAATTATGGAGGAATTAAATATGAAAAAAGTAATATCTATTGCACTTGCACTCGTTATGGTGCTCGGCACATTAACTGCTTGTGGCAGTTCTGCATCTACTGGTGCAAAAGTCATTGAAATCAACCTTACAGAAGAACAGTATGCTTTTGGTGTTGATAAGAACCAGCCTGAATTATTAGAAGATGTAAATACATTCATCAAAACAATCAAAGAAGATGGAACATTTGATGAAATCTGTAACAAATATTTTGGTGATGGTACTCCAGAAGCTGTAGTATCTGCAGAATTGGATGATTCCAAAGATCAGTTAGTCGTAGCTACAAACGCAGCGTTTGCTCCTTTTGAATACACAGAAGATGGTGGAAAAACATACTACGGTGTCGACATGGAAATTGCAGCTTTACTTGCAGAAGAACTTGGCTTAGAACTTGTAATCGTAGATATGGATTTTGATGCTGTTTGTTTAAATGTTCAGCAGCAGAAATGTGACATTGCCATGGCAGGTCTTACTATTACAGATGACAGAAAAGAACTTGTAAACTTCTCTGATCCATATTACAACGCTTCACAGCAGCTTGTTGTTTTATCTGACAATACAGAATTTGATGCATGTGAAACTGCAGCAGACGTAGAAGAAATCTTAAACGGAAAAGATTCTTCTTGTAAAATCGGTGTACAGAGAGGTACTACTGGTCAGCTTTATACAGAAGGTGATGCAGACTGGGGATTCGATGGATATGCTGTAACTTGTGTTCCATATGCAAATGGTTCTTTAGCAGTTCAGGACTTATTGAATGGCGGTGTTAATTATGTTATAATCGACTCTGCACCTGCTGCTAATATCGTAGAAGCAATTAACGCAGTACAATAGAACGAAAACAGTTTAGAACTGCTGAAATACGAAACAAAGGGCATGCAAGCACGCTTGCAATTGCCCTTTTTGTTTCTAAGTAGTTCTAAACTATTTATATTTAGGAGAAAAAACATGGGAAATTTTGATGTAAAAGTAGCCAGATTCCTTGAAATATTCATTGACAACAAAGGCTACCTACAAGTCCTCGAAGGACTGCAAAACACCTTAATCATTGCAATTACTGGTTTACTGTTAGGTATTGTTATCGGAACTCTTATTGCAACAGTACGAGTAATACCAAAATATAAGTTTTTACCACGATTTCTTAATGGTATTTGTAATTTTTATGTAGAAACATTTCGTGGTACACCAATTGTAGTACAACTTCTGATTTTCTATTATGTCCTCTTCCCTCTTATGGGAATTCGTATGACAGGCTTAGAAGTATCTATGTTGGTATTTGGTTTGAACAGTGGTGCTTACATATCTGAAATTATGCGAAGCGGTATTCTTTCCGTGGACCCTGGTCAGATGGAAGCTGGACGCGCTGTTGGTTTGAGTTTCGGAACTACTATGTTAAAAATTGTAATTCCACAGGCAATCAAAAACATTTTACCAACCCTTGGAAACGAGTTCATTGCATTGGTAAAAGAAACCTCTGTTGTCAGTTTCGTAGGAGCAACAGACCTCTACCTTGCATTCAACAGAATCGGTTCAAACAGTTATGAATTCATGGTTCCATACATCGTTATGGCACTTATTTATATCGTACTTGTATTGATTATCAGTGCAGGCGTAAAACTTATGGAAAGGAGCTTGAGAAAGAGTGATCGACGTAATTAAT
>CAZDAP010000081.1:0-6318 GCA_964503585.1 uncultured Lachnobacterium sp.
TGAAAAATATTAACAAGATTTTAGATCTTCTTGATGATGATGACGACGTTCAGGAAGTATATCATAACTGGGAAGAGTAAAAATAATTTTTAATTTATGAGGGGGTAAATATGAAAAGAATCCTTTTTGCAGCATCTGAATGTGTACCTTTTATTAAAACAGGTGGTCTTGCAGACGTATGTGGCGCATTGCCAAAAGAATTTGACAAAGAAAACTGGGATGTTCGTGTAGTTCTTCCAAACTATACATGTATTCCAGAATATTTCCGTAATCAAATGCAGTATGTAACTCACTTTTATATGGGTTGTGGAAGTTATATCCAGAACAAATATGTAGGTGTACTTCAGTATGAGTTTGAAGGTATTACATATTATTTTATTGACAATCAGGAATACTTCGGTGGAGACAAACCATATGGTGATTTCCGTGGCGATATTGAAAAATTCACATTCTTCGATAAAGCCGTATTATCTATGCTTCCACTTATCGGATTTAGACCAGACCTTATTCACTGTCATGACTGGCAGACAGGTCTCATTCCAGTATTTTTGAAAAATGAATTCCAGGGAGATATGTTCTTCTGGGGTATTAAAACAATTATGACGATTCATAACTTGAAATTCCAGGGTGTTTGGGATGTTAAGACATTACAGGGCCTTACAGGTTTCCCAAAAGAATTATTTACACCTGATAAATTGGAATTCAAGAAAGACGCTAACATGTTAAAAGGTGGTCTTGTATACGCTGATTACATTACAACAGTTAGTGATACATATGCATACGAAATTCAGACTCCAGAATATGGTGAAGGCTTAGATGGACTTTTATCAGCTCGTCATTTCGATATGCAGGGTATTGTAAATGGTATTGACTATGCAAACTACAACCCAGAAACAGATGAAAAAATTTATGTAAATTATAATGCAGATAACTGGCGTAAGAAAAAATCACAGAACAAAGAAAGATTACAGCAGGATTTAGGACTTGCAGTAGATAAGAATAAATTCATGATTGGTCTTGTTTCTCGTTTAACAGATCAGAAAGGTCTTGACCTTATTAATCATGTAATGGAAGGTATCGTTGATGAACATACACAGTTCGTTATTATCGGTACTGGTGAACCACAGTATGAAAATATGTTCCGTCATTATGCATGGAAATATCCAGATCGTGTATCTGCAAACATCTGTTACAATGATGAATTAGCACGTAAACTTTACGCAGCTGCAGATGCGTTCTTAATGCCATCTAGATTTGAACCATGTGGACTTACACAGTTGATTTCATTCCGTCATGGTACAGTTCCAATTGTACGTGAAACAGGTGGTTTAAAAGATACTATCATTCCTTACAACGAATTTGATAACACAGGTGATGGTTTCTCATTCCATGATTACAATGCAGACGACATGCTTTACGTAATTAACTATGCAAAACATATTTACTATGATTGCAAACGTCAGTGGAATCAGATTGTTGACAGAGGTATTACAAAAGACTTCTCATGGAATGCTTCAAAATTCCGTTATGAAGGATTATACAGATATCTTCTCGGAGAATAAAAAAAGAATAGCAGTAAATAATAGTAAGGGTATCCAAAGTGGATACCCTTATTTTTATTCTATAAATGACGAGGAGAATGCAATATGGGTGAAGAAAAAGAACGCGATACGGAAGAATTAGTAAGTGATGATATTCATGAATATGGTCAAAGTATTGTAGAAGATGAAGATGCAACCATTTATTTAATTTCTATTATCGGCGAAATAGAAGGACATGAATGTCTACCTTCTAACTCCAAAACAACAAAATATGAACATGTACTTCCAAAATTAGCAGAAATAGAAGATGACAAAAAAATAGATGGTGTTTTGCTTTTGATTAATACCGTAGGAGGAGATGTGGAAAGTGGTTTAGCAATCGCTGAAATGGTAGCTTCTCTAAGCAAACCAACCGTTTCATTGGTATTAGGAGGAAGTCATTCTATCGGTGTACCACTGGCTGTATCAACGGATTATTCTATGATTGTACCAAGTGGAACCATGGTTATTCATCCTGTTCGAATGAGTGGAACAGTCATCGGAGCACCTGCGACTTATGATTATTTTAAACGCATGCAAGACCGAATTATACACTTTATTACCAGTCATTGCGATGCAACCTATGAGAAAATAGAAGAACTTATGATGAACACTCAAATGTTAACAAAAGATGTAGGAACAATTTTAGTTGGAAAAGAAGCTGTAGAAGTAGGTTTAATTAATGAAATTGGTGGAATTGCCGACGCTTTTCGTAAACTAAAAGAATTAATTTATAATGACAAGAGCGATAAAATGTGCTAACATAATGATACTTGGCGTATTATGCCTTAGAAATTATGGAGGTTGTTTTATGGCAACGAAAAGAAGATCTTCTTCGACAAAACGAAAATCAAATAAGCCAAACGCTGAAGAAATTCGAAAGGCAGAAGAGTTTCGTACAGAAGTAATTCTGTGGGGAATCATTGCAATTTCGGCATTGTTATTTATCAGCAACTTTGGAATTGGTGGCGTTGTAGGAAATGCTGTTAGTTCCTTTTTATTCGGTGTATTTGGTGTTATCGCATATATTTTTCCTATTATATTAATTATTGGAAGTTTTTTTGCTGTATCAAACAAAGGTAATATGTTTGCAATTATAAAATTAGTAGCAGGATGTCTTTTTGCAGCATTTTTATGTATGTTTGTTACTTTAATTACCTCAGGTGACGTTGTGATGTCTCCTTTAGAATCATTCCAGTACAGTATGGAACATAAATTTGGCGGTGGAATCATTGGTGGATGTCTTGCATATACAATTAGTCAGGCATTCGATGTAGTAGGTGCATATATAATTAATGTAATTGCTCTTATTATTTGTTTGGTATGTATTACTGGAAAATCAGCAATCCAGGGATTTAAGGATAGCGGACAAAAGGTATATACTTCTGCAAAAGAAACAAACGAAAAATACCAGGAATATCGAAAAGCCATTGCTGAAGAAAAAAGCCGTCGTATTGACAATAAAGTTTCTGGTGTTTCTACAAATACAAAAATAGTAGGTAAAAATGAAACGGCATTTTCAGACGAGATGGAAGAAGTGCAGGCAGAACAGATGGAATTACCAAATGTTTCTAGCGAACGTAGAACAAAATTATCATCAGATGGTTTCGTATCATCCAACGATTTTAAACCTTTATCGAAAGAGTTAAAACCTGAACCAAATATTGTTGGAGATTTCTTAACAGATGAAATTCAACCAGAACCAATCGTAGAAGAACGTAAAACTCGAAAGACAAAATCAAGTATTGAAGATATTGAAAAGGCTGTAGATAATGTAGCAAATGAGATTATGGCAGAGGAAAATTCAAAACATAAACCTTATGTTTATCCTCCATTATCATTATTAAAACCAGGAAACAACAAGCGTTCTGGAAATACACAGGCTGAATTACGAGAAACGGCTCAAAAATTGGAACAGACTTTAAAAACCTTTGGTGTTAATGTTACAGTAACAGATATTAGTTGTGGTCCATCTGTTACTAGATATGAAATCCAGCCAGAAATGGGTGTAAAAGTAAGTAAGATTGTAAATCTGGCAGATGATATAAAATTAAATCTGGCTGCCGCAGACATTCGTATTGAAGCACCTATTCCTGGTAAAGCTGCAGTGGGTATTGAAGTACCAAATAAAGAAAACGTAACCGTTTCTTTTAGAGATTTGTTGGAATCAAAAGAATTTAAAGAGTCTACATCTAAGATTACCTTTGCAGTAGGAAAAGATATTTCAGGACAGACAAAAGTAGCAGACATCGCAAAAATGCCACATATGCTCATCGCGGGGGCTACAGGTTCTGGTAAATCCGTATGTATCAATACTATTATTATGAGTATTTTATATAAGGCTGATCCGAAAGATGTTAAGCTGATTATGATTGACCCAAAAGTGGTTGAACTTAGTGTATATAATGGAATCCCACATCTTATGATTCCGGTTGTAACCGATCCAAAGAAAGCTGCTGGTGCATTGCATTGGGCAGTTGCAGAGATGACAGAACGTTATCAGAAGTTTGCAGAAATCGGCGTAAGAGATATTCATGGATATAACGCTCGAGTTGATTCGATTCAGGTACCAGACGGACAGGAAAAACCTCAAAAAATGCCTCAAATTGTCATTATCGTTGACGAATTAGCAGACTTAATGATGGTTGCATCCAATGATGTAGAAGAAGCAATTTGCCGTTTAGCACAGTTAGCTCGTGCTTGTGGTATTCATTTGATTATTGCAACACAGAGACCTTCTGTAAACGTAATTACAGGTCTTATTAAAGCAAATATGCCTAGCCGTATTGCTTTTGCTGTAACATCAGGTGTAGATTCCCGTACAATCTTAGATATGAATGGTGCTGAGAAACTGTTAGGTAAAGGCGATATGCTCTTTAATCCACAGGGCGTTCCAAAACCAATTCGTGTACAGGGTGCGTTTGTTTCAGACAAAGAGGTTGCTGATGTGGTTCAATTCATTACAGAAAAGAACGGGGCAGCATCCTATAGTGCGGATGTACAACAAAAACTTGAAAATATGGAAAATTCAAGTAATAATTCCGTTTCAATTTCGGATATGGATAGCAATGGAGATGGAAGAGATTCCTACTTCATGGAAGCTGCAAAAATTATTATTGATAAAGAAAAAGCATCTATTGGCATGCTTCAGCGTTATTTAAAAGTTGGATTCAATAGAGCAGCCCGTATTATGGATCAGTTAGAAGAAGCTGGTATCGTTGGACCAGAAGAGGGAACAAAACCTAGAAAAGTTTTAATGAGCCCAGAACAATTCGAAGCATTTGTTGAAGAAAATTTATAAAATATAAGTATTACATAAATCGGAGGAGAATCATGAAAACAGATATTCAAATTGCACAGGAAGCAAAATTGCAACCAATTAAAGAAGTAGCTGCAACTATCGGTATTATGGAAGACGATTTAGAATTATACGGAAAATATAAAGCTAAATTATCGGATGAATTAATGGAAAGAACCAAGGATAATCCAAATGGAAAATTAATTCTTGTAACAGCAATCAATCCAACTCCAGCTGGAGAAGGTAAAACAACTACTAGCGTTGGTCTTGGACAGGCATTTGGTAAATTAGGTAAAAAAGCATTAATTGCGCTTCGAGAACCTTCTTTAGGACCATGTTTTGGTGTAAAAGGTGGTGCTGCTGGTGGTGGATATGCCCAGGTCGTTCCTATGGAAGATTTGAATCTTCATTTTACAGGTGATTTCCATGCGATTACATCTGCAAACAACTTACTTGCAGCACTTTTGGATAATCATATTCAGCAGGGCAATGAACTTGGTATTGATCCAAGACAGATTGTATGGAAGAGATGTTTAGATATGAATGACCGTGTACTTCGTAACGTAGTAGTTGGTCTTGGTAATAAAATGGACGGTATGGTTCGTGAAGACCATTTCGTTATTACTGTAGCATCTGAAATTATGGCAATTCTTTGCTTAGCAGATGATATGGCAGATCTTAAAGTACGTCTTGGAAACATTATTGTTGCTTATACATTTGATGGCAGACCTGTAACAGCAGCTGACTTAAATGCAGTTGGTTCTATGGCAGCACTTTTAAAGGACGCTTTAAAACCAAACTTAATTCAGACATTAGAACACACACCAGCTATCGTTCATGGTGGTCCATTTGCAAATATTGCTCATGGATGTAACTCTGTTAGAGCAACAAAAACAGCCTTAAAACTTGCTGATTATGTTATTACAGAAGCAGGTTTCGGTGCTGACCTTGGCGCTGAGAAATTCTTTGATATCAAATGCCGTAAAGCTGGTCTTGCTCCAGATGCAGTTGTACTTGTTGCAACAATTCGTGCATTGAAATATAACGGCGGAGTGGCAAAGGCAGATCTTAATAACGAAAATCTGGAAGCCCTTGAAAAAGGTATTGTAAACCTTGAAAAACACATTGAAAACTTACAGAAATATGGTGTACCTGTAGTAGTTACATTAAATTCATTTGTAAGTGATACAAAAGCAGAAACAGATTTTGTTGAAAACTTCTGTCGCGAAAGAGGATGTGAGTTTGCGTTATCTGAAGTATGGGAAAAAGGTGGCGAAGGCGGTATTGCCTTAGCAGAAAAAGTTCTTGAAACTTTAGAAACAAAAGAAAGTCACTTTAAAGTATTATATGATGATGAACTTTCATTGAAAGAAAAGATTGAAACAGTAGCTAGAGAAATCTATGGTGCTGATGGTGTTACATATACAGCAGCTGCTGAAA
>CAZDAP010000082.1:0-6270 GCA_964503585.1 uncultured Lachnobacterium sp.
AATTCTGGTTCTTTGCCGTAAACTGCTTTATAGGAAGTTGCGATTTCTTCGCGAAGTTTAGATTCCGCTTTATATTCCCATGCAGGATAATCGCCTACTACTTCTGCTTCACCACCAACGATTTCGATGATGTTTACCAGTTTGTCTCTTAAATCTTCTTTACGAGAACCAACGGAGCTACGGATGGAAGTATCTGTTACGAATACGTCTTCTTTTAATTCCATGATACCAAGATTCAATGAAGTCTCAACAAGTCCTGGAATCGCCTGGCTCATGTGCTGTACGCCGTTTGGAATCAAACGCAAATAGCATAATACTTTATTTAATGATACAAAATCTAAAATATTTGCAGATGTTACATCACCACGAACAGATGTAACCTGTACATCTGCATCTGATGCAAAGAATTCCTTCTTAAAAATTTCTGACTGTTCTGTCACAATTTTTTCTACAACAGCAACACATTCTTCTGGAACTAAGAGAGATGCATTACATTCTCTTGGAATTGCATTATTTTTTAATCCACCAGCGAGAGAAATGATACCAAATGGTACTTCTTTTGCGATGTTATTTAATACACGACCCATGAGAATCGATGCATTACCACGTTCTTTGTGGATTTCTGCGCCAGAGTGACCGCCGAAAAGACCATCTACTTTTACATTTAAAATAACACCTTCTTCTGTGTTACGTTTTACTGGAATCGTAGCTTCTACGCTTGTTCCACCTGCGCAGCTGGTAAGAAAAATGCCTTCTTCATCACTGTCAATGTTGAGCATTTTTTTGCCTTTTAACACTGATAAATCAATACCGTATGCACCATCCATACCTGTTTCTTCGTCAACTGTGATAACTACTTCTAAACGTGGATGTGCAATATCTGTTGCTTCTAATAATGCTAAACCATAGGCTACCGCAATACCATCATCACCGCCAAGAGTCGTACCTCTTGCTTTTACAAATCCATCTTCCACATAGATATCTAAACCATCTTTTTCAAAGTCGATGTTGCAGTCACTCTCTTTTTCACAAACCATATCCATATGTCCCTGAATAATCACTGGTTCAGATGCTTCGTATCCTGCTGTTGCTTCTTTGATGATAATCACATTGTTGATTTCATCCTGATAGTATTCCAAATTATGTTCTTTTGCAAACACTGCTAAATAATCGCTAATCTGTTTTGTATTTCCTGAACCATGAGGAATTTTTGCGATTTCCTCAAAGTAATAAAACACTCTTGCTGGTTGTAAATTTTCTAAAACTCTCATAAAAACCTCCTTGATTTCATAAGTAATAATATGAAAAAACTATTATTTACTTGTATATTTATCATTTTAATTATTTTCTCATTTATATATCCAGTTCAAATCATCGATGCTTCAAAAACTGGAATTCTTGTATGGTTTGAGCAGATTCTCCCTGCTCTTTTGCCATTTACGATACTTTCTACTCTTCTGTTAAAAAGTAAATTTCTAAAAAGTTTTTCTATCGGTGGAAATCTGTTAGCAATCTGTATCACTATGTGCTGTGGTTTTGTATTTGGATTTCCCATTGGTGCTAAATTAGCATCTGATTTTTATAAATCAAATCTCTTAACAGAGAAACAAGCAACCATATTATCCGTCACTGCCAATAACTTCAGCCCTATGTATGTATGTGGATTTGTATTGCCAACACTTTTCCCTAATGATAATTTGCTGCTACCAACTTATGTTTTGGTTTATCTTTTGCCACTAAGTATCGCTGCATGTTTATTAATCCTTACATACAAAAAAGAACATATTTATATTCAAAATCAATCCGTGGACATCTTTCAATTAAATATGTCTCTCCTTGACGATAGTATAATAGGCGGATTTCAGATTCTAATAAAACTCTGTGGATATATTGTACTATTTTCCATCTTCACAAAAATTGCCACGAATATTTTCACAGAATCTCCTATAGGAATCAAAATTCTTATAGAAAATCTAGAGATAACAAATGGAATACAACTTTTACTAAACAGTGAACTATCTATCAAAAAGACGTATATTCAAACCATACAAATCTTATCCTTTGGTGGACTGTCAGGAATAGCACAAACTAATTCTATTCTAGGCGATTCAAAACTTTCTATTTATAAATACATAATAGGGAAAGTGACACTTTCCCTATTATTAACATTACTTACTGTAATTTATGTATCTTATTTTATTCGTTAGCCTTGATATTTACTACAGATAAATCAATTGGTTCAAGACCATCTGTATCTTTTTCCTTTGTAACCCTTTCAGGCTTCTTTGGTGCTACAGGTTCTGGTTCAGGAGGGAATAACTCTGCACGGTTTGCAGATACCACATCCAAGAATCCCTGTAATGAATTAATCAGACTATCATAACGAGTTCTTGACGCATCAATAGAATTGGTTAAAATATCTTCCAAACCTTTTAACTTATCATCTGTATAAGACATAGCATACATACGAATATTATTTGCTTCGTTCGTTGCATTATCTAAAATTTCCTGAGCCTGTTTTGTAGCAATCATAACAACTTCATTAGCCTGTGCATATGCTTGCTGCATAATCTGATGCTCACTAACAAGCTGAGTTGTTTCAACCTGAGCCTGTGCAATAATCTGATCTGCTTTCTGCTGAGCGTCTGCTAAAATAGCTTCTTTATTGCTAATAATCTTTTGATATCTTTTAATTTCTTCTGGAGTTTTCTGACGTAATTCTGCAATTAACTCTTCTATTTCTTCTTTGTTTACAACAATATTTGTTGAAGAGAATGGCTGGAATTTACACTCATCGATGTACTCTTCAATTTCTTCAATAATCTGTTCAATTTTACTGCTCATTCGAATTCTCCCTGTTTACATTATATTTTTGATAAATGCGATCAATAAGTTGTTCTGGAACAAACTTAGTAATATCACCACCATACGAAGCTATTTCTTTTACTAAACTAGAACTGAGGTAGGAATATTTCAGATTGGTAATAAGGAAAATGGTTTCTATATTATCCTTTAACACATGATTCATCTGTGCAATCTGCAACTCATACTCAAAATCAGTAACTGCTCGTAATCCTCGAATAATAATACTCGCATCAATTTGTCGCATGTAATCCACCAAGAGACCATCAAACGTTTCTACCTTAACATTAGGTAAATCCTTTGTAACCTCTTTAATCATATTAACACGTTCCTCTAAAGAAAACAATGAATTTTTAGCGCTGTTGCGTAGCACGGCAATTACCAATTCATCTACCATTTTCGCAGAACGTTCAATAATATCAATATGCCCAAATGTAATTGGATCAAAACTTCCAGGATAAACTGCTCTCTTCATAAAATCCCCCTATTTTCTTCTCAAAAATACATGTACATTTGTTTTATACTTTTTATATTTTGAGATTTCATACCCCATCTCTTCTACATAATCAAAATTGGTTTCTGTAGAAGCTTCCACGATGATGATACTGTCTTCTTTTAAAAGGGAAGAAGTTGCCAAATACTCCAATGCGGCTTTTTCTAGTTCCTTATTATATGGAGGATCCATAAAAACAATATCAAATTTGTATTTTCCTTCTAAAGTATATAGTGCCGAAACTACATCGCTAACTATCAAACGAGAAACTTTATCAAATTTTGTAAACTTAATATTTTCTTCAATACACTTAGCAGCCTTACGGTTATTTTCCACAAATACAGAATACTCGCCGCCACGGCTCAAACTTTCTAAGCCCATCTGACCGCTTCCTGCAAATAAATCAAGGAAGTAACAACCTGGAATGTCATACTGCAACATATTAAACAAGGTTTCTTTTATCTGATCCGATGTAGGTCTGGTATCCATTCCCTCCGGCGTTCTAAGTGGAAGACTTCTAGCACTACCTGCTATAATACGCATAGGCTCTCTCCTTTAATCCTCACTATCTTCATAGCAGGATTCTATATAATCACATAACATTTCAATAGCATACACGGATGCCTGCATACGGATTTCCATACGACTTCCCGAAAAAATCATACGCTCCGTTAATACTTGATTCTTTACTACACATGCAAAACACACAGTTCCTACTGGATTTTCTTCTGTACCACCGGTTGGACCAGCCACTCCTGTAGTTGCTACTGCACAATCCGCATTTGCTCTTTCTGCAGCTCCCATTGCCATTTCTTCAGCAACCTCACAACTTACGACACCAAAATGTTCCAATGTCTCTGGTAACACACCTAGATTTTTCATCTTTGCCTCTTCTGAGTAGGTAATGTAACCTTCTTCAAAATGAGAGGAAATACCAGAAATATCACACAATACGCCGGCTACTAAACCACCTGTACAACTTTCCGCAGTGGCAATTTTTAAATTATGTTTCGATAATAATTCCAGTAATCTGTTTTCTGTCATAGTAAAAATCCTATTTTGTATCTTTTAATACGTCTTTGTTCTTAATAATATAATCCACCAATGAAACAACTGTAAGAATAACGGCTGCCCACATAAGGATTTGGCAAATTACTCCATACACAACATTCTGAACATTAAGAATTAACAAGATAACCATTGCCATCTGTGTAACAGTTTTGAATTTTCCCCAGTAACTTGCTGCGATAACAACACCATTATCAGATGCAATTAAACGGAAACCACTGATAATAAATTCACGAGAGATAATGATAACTACTACCCATGCTGGAAGTTGTCCTGTTTCTACTAAACAGATAAGTGCAGCACCTACTAAAAGTTTGTCTGCAAGTGGGTCCATAAACTTACCGAAGTTTGTTACAAGACCATCACGTCTAGCTAAATATCCATCAAGAAAGTCTGTAAAACTAGCCACACAGAAAATTACACATGCAATAATATTATTAAATGGAATTTCTGGCACTAACATACATACTACAAAAAATGGAATTAAAATTACTCTGAAAATTGTTAATTTGTTTGGTAAATTCATTGTCATTTTACTATTTCTCCTATCAAATCATATTCGTACGCTCCGATGACCTGTACTTTTACAATGTCACCTGTCATTAGTTCCTCATCAGTATTGATGAATATATATCCGTCTACATTTGGGGCATCACGATAGGTTCTGCCAATGTAGGCGTTCTCATCGGCAACCTTACCTTCAATAAATGCAAAGTAAGTCTGTCCGATTAGAGTCTCATTTTTATCAAAGATGACTTCCTCCTGAAGTTCCATAACATCTGCTTGCCAATCAAGTTTCAACTCTTCGTCAACCTGATCTGGGAGTTCTGCCGCTACGGTACCTTCTTCTGGGGAATATGCAAATGCACCAAGTCTATCAAATTCCATATCGTTGATAAACTGCATCAATTCCTCGTGCATCTCTTCTGTTTCTCCTGGAAAACCACAAATCAGTGTGGTTCGAAGGGTAATATCTGGAATACGTTCTCTTAAATAAGCTATACGTTCTTCCAATTCCTTTCGATTGGTTTTTCTCGCCATTCTACGAAGAATCTCATCATTACAGTGCTGAATAGGCATGTCCAAATAGTGACAAACCTTTTTATTTCGAATCATTGCATCTATTAATTCTTCATAAATCTCTTCTGGATAACAATACATAATACGAATCCAGAAAAGTCCAGGAATCTTATTTAGTTCATCTAATAGTTTGTGTAAAGATTTCTCGCCGTAAATGTCCACACCATACAGTGTTGTCTCCTGTGCAACGAGAATCAGTTCTTTCACACCATTCTCTACTAATTCTTTTGCCTGAGCAATTAAATCTTCCATCGGAACACTGCGGTATCTGCCACGGATGGATGGAATAATACAATACGTACAATTCTTATTGCATCCTTCAGCAATTTTTAAATATGCAAAATGGCCGCCCGTAGTCACTGTTCGCTTATTTGTAAGTTTAGGAAGACCTTCTAAAGTGGCTACGTTTTTGTAGTAATTCTGTGCTAATGCTTCTTTTACCGCTTCACAGATGGCATCATAAGAATTTGTTCCAAGAATCGCATCGACCTCTGGAATCTCTGTCTTGATTTCATCCTGATAACGCTGAGAAAGGCAGCCAGTAACAATCAATGCTTTACAGTTACCAACCTTTTTGTATTCAGCCATTTCAAGAATCGTATTAACACTTTCTTCTTTGGCATCATTGATAAAACAACAACTGTTAATGATAATAATATCTGCTTCTGTCTCATCATCACAAAGCACGACGCCTTCATTGGTAAGCATTCCAATCATAAACTCAGAATCCACTAAGTTTTTATCGCAGCCAAGAGATATAAATAATA
>CAZDAP010000083.1:0-6259 GCA_964503585.1 uncultured Lachnobacterium sp.
TGGGCTAAATCGTAAACTATACCGTACCATTAAAGATGGTGCCTGTATTATAGTTATTGGAATAGGTGGCACTATCCGTATAGGTATTGGATTTACTTGCTTCTGTCTCTGCCTGTGTAACAAGCATTGTTGCTTTTACAACAACCTGATATGCATATGAGCCAGTACCAGTAAATATATCCTCTGCCTTTGACATATCTGCATTCAAGAAGCCTTCCTTATCAAAACTTAAAAGTCCATCTTTATCTTTTGTAATACCTAATTTCAGTAAATCTTTGGTGTATTCATCAGTAATACCTGTCATGGCTGAAAGTGCACTTGATACACTTGAACTGCTTGACTTTTCAGCACTTGATACGGTTTCATTATAAGCATCTACAAAGGAACTAATTGCATCTACAATAGCCTCTGTATCGTATTTTCCATTAATCGTATCAAACAGGTTTCTGTTCTTGTACAAGTCTGTTCCCGAAGAAACCAATGCATTCGCATTTTCCAGCACTTTTGCAAGTGTGCTGGCTGAATCACTTGAAGTACTAGTGGAAGCACTCACACTACCTGATTTGGAAGAAGCCGCTGCTTCCGCTTTCTCACCAGTTAAAACCTCAATACGTGTTGCTTTTGCTCCAACTTGATAAGCATATGAACCTACACCGCTGAACAAACTGCTAACATCTGAAATCCTTGCAGATTTAAAATCGTCTTCATCAATAGAGAGAGAATAATCTGAATTAATGGTGATACCAACATTGGCTAACATATCTGCATTGGTGTTTGTTAAATTAATCAAATTTGCGCCAGCAGTTGCAACACTATCTGTTTCAGAATTGCTGATTGTATCTAATGTATTATTATAATCATCTATGAACGTTTTCACTTTATCGTAAAGCGTTTCCATATCATATTCGCCATTTTCATCTGCTGTATAAAGGCTTTTATCCGTATATAAATCCGCTGCACTTTCTCTTAAATCATTTGACGCACTCTGAATACTCTTTAAAGTTGAGGCAGAATCCTTTGTACCATTTGCTCCACTGCTTGTTTCATCCTCATCTAATGCGTAGTAGGACTTCATCAACTTCGAATAAGAACCATTTTTGATGCTCGCATAATCCGTCAAACTAATTCCATATAATCCACTGGAAGTCGAACTACTGCTGGTATTATTTGTACTCAAACTAGAAAACAAAGTACTAATTGAATTTGAATCATAATTTCCAATTGTTGACATAGTAAACGCTCCTTTCTATTATCTACTCCTTTAGATATCTGCAATCTGCCAGTCAATTGGTTCCAATCCGTTGGAAACCAGAAAATCATTGGTCTGGCTGAAGTGTTTACATCCAAAAAAACCACGATATGCAGAAAGTGGACTTGGATGAGGTGCCTTTAATATTAAATGCTTTGGATTGTTAAGCATTGAACTCTTACTCTGTGCAGGTCTTCCCCACAATAGATATACCACTGGTCTATCGATTTTATTTACTTCTTGAATAATGGCATCTGTAAACTGCTCCCAACCTTTATTTTGGTGAGAATTCGCTTGATGTGCTCTTACCGTAAGCACTGTGTTAAGCATCAGTACACCTTGTTTTGCCCACTTTTCCAGATAACCATTATTTGGGATTTTACATCCCAAATCAGATTCCAACTCTTTGTAAATATTCTGTAGTGATGGTGGAATCTCTGGTTGTGATGGCAAAACAGAAAAGCAAAGTCCATGCGCTTGATTCACATTGTGATATGGATCCTGCCCCAAAATCACAACCTTTACATCACTAAGTGGTGTATAATGCAACGCATTAAAAATATCCTCTGCTGGTGGATAAATCGTTGTCTGCGCATATTCTGCTTTCACAAAATTATATAAATCTCTGTAGTAAGGCTTCTTGAATTCACCATCCAAAGCCTTAGCCCAGTCATTGGTAAGCATTGCCATAGTCTTCTCTTATATATATCGGCTATTTCTAGCATTTTCATAAGCCGTATACATTTCCTCTACTTCTAATTTTCGCGTATAGATACTATCTTCTTACAGGAACACCACGTCCTGCCAAATAATTTTTCAAATCCAAAATTTCCAATTCTTTAAAATGGAACAAGGAAGCTGCCAACGCTGCATCTGCACATCCCTCTGTTAATGCGTCATAAAAATGATCTTTTGTCCCAGCTCCACCAGATGCAATTACTGGAATGGAAACATTCTGTGAAATCAAACGCGTCAATTCAATATCATATCCAGCCTTTGTACCATCGCAGTCCATACTGGTAAGAAGGATTTCACCTGCTCCCATTTTATCTGCTTTCATAGCCCACTCAATTGCATCCAAACCCGTATCAATTCGACCACCGTTTTTGTATACATTCCAGCCACTACCATCCTCACGACGGCGTGCATCGATGGCAACAACAACACACTGGCTGCCAAAACGATCCGCTGCATTACTGATCAATTCCGGTGTATTGATTGCAGAAGAATTAATAGAAATTTTATCTGCACCCTCACGAAGAAGCACTTTAAAGTCTTCCACCGTGCGGATTCCTCCACCTACTGTAAAAGGGATAAATACCTTTTCTGCTACTCGGCGAACCATATCGACCACAGTGCCACGATTGTCCGAAGACGCTGTTATGTCAAGGAACACCAATTCATCTGCACCCGCTTTATCATATGCTGCAGCAATTTCTACAGGATCTCCCGCATCTACTAAATTCACAAAATTTACGCCTTTTACTACTCGTCCGCCATTTACATCCAAACAAGGGATAATTCTTTTTGTAAACATACTAACAACCTCCCTTGATCTGAGAAAAATTCTTCAAAATCGCCAATCCTACTTCACTGCTCTTTTCAGGATGGAACTGACATGCAAACACATTATCTTTTTCCACGGAAGCATGAATACATGTGCTATAATCACAAGTTGCCTTTACGATATTTTCATCCGCAGCCTTCAAATAATAAGAATGTACGAAATATACAAATGGATCTGGATTCATTCCTGCGAATAAACGTCCGTCATTTTGAAGATCCAATGAATTCCATCCAATGTGAGGAATCTTCAACCCTTCTTTGTCTGGAATTCGAAGAATCTGTCCATCCAAAATATGAAGTCCTTCTACGCCCTGACTTTCATCACTTCCCTCAAATAAAAGTTGGAGTCCAAGACAAATTCCTAAAAATGGTGTTTTTCTATCTACCACTTCTCGAATGACCTTATCCAATTCATACTGTTTAATCTGCTCCATTGCTTCACCAAATGCACCTACACCTGGTAAAATTACGCGATCAGCAGACAGTATTGTGTGAAAATCTCTCGTAATCACACTTTCCTGTCCCACTGCCGCTAATGCTTTTTCTACGCTTTTTAAATTTCCTGCATTGTAATCAATAATTGCAACCATTACTCTACTAATCCTAAACTTCTTAATTTTTTAACCAGAGCTAAAGTATAATCATCTCTATCTCCAATATTGTATAATTCTAAGGCTTCCTCATAGGTCATTCCATAATTTGCATACAATTTATTTGTAACCTCAGCCTGTAAAATCTGCATCTGTCCCTGACATTCGTACATCTCAGCGTTATCCGCATTTACTTCACACCTACCCGCTGCGCAAATTAAGGAGTCTAAAGCCTCCTGATGTCTTTCTACCAACAAGAAGGAATCAAAAGCATTTAATTCGCTATCAACGGCAGCTAAAGTCGCTACCTGATTATATAAAAGTGTATCCTTTTCTTTTATCTCAAGTCCTAACAATTCCGCATATGCCTTTGCATATTCTGCATTATTATAATAACTCTTTGCTGTTGAAATTGATGAACTATAACCAGAAAGATTTACTCCTAGCATAATAAACGCAAATAAAGAAATAACCATTACCCAGATAACGATTACTGGGCCTCTTGGTAGAGGTGGAGTATTATCTACTTCCTTTGGTTTCTTTTCTTTCTTTGGTTTCTTCTCTTTTGGTTTCTTCTCTTTTGGTTTTTTCTCTTTCTTTGGTTTCTTCTCTTTTTCCTTCTTCTCTTTTTTCTTCTTTTTCTTCTCTTTCTCTTTTTTATCAGGACGTTCTTCTATATCCTGAAAAGCAGCAAGAATGTCTGCATTTTCACCAGATAATTGATCAGGTGTTGGTGCACTAACTTTCTTTAATTCCACTTCCTCTTCTTCATCATCTTCCAAAAATGCTGCAAGAATACCAGAAAGTTTTCCTAAAAAACCACCCTTGCCATCTTCTTTTTCTTTTTTATCTTTTTTCTTTTTCTTCTTTTTCTTTGATTTGCCCTCGTCTTCAACTACTTCCTCTTCGATTGCCTGAGAAGCCATTTCCCCTTCTGCAAAGGCAGCAAACACATCGCCCTGGTTCATATTGGCATTCTCATCACCAGAAAGCATATTGCCGATATCCGACAAACCATCCTCACCTGCCAACAGGCTCATCAAATCTGCTTCACCTAAATTACTTAAATCAATCTCTCCAGATGAACCACCGAGCGGAATATCCATTCCACCTTCACCAACTGCGTCATTTCCAAATAAATCTGCAAACATATCCTCTACAGAACTCTCTGCAAGTGGAGTTTCTTCCATCGGAGTTGCCTGAGTTGCCTGAACTGGTTCTTCCACTGGATGAGTAGTTTCTTGTGATGTCAACGCATCCTGTGGCTCCAACAGTTCCATAAAAGCCAAATTCTCATCTGTAAGAGGAACAGGTTCCAAAATAGATGCAGACTCCAACATTGGTTCTGCTGCCTGCTCAAAGACAGGTTCTGTAACAGACACTGATTCTGCATCTGTTGTTTCTGTTAAAAGTGCAGCCAAATCTACCCCACCAAGAGAAAAACCATCCGCAGTATCTGGTTCAACATTCGCAGCAATATCACCTAAATCCGCTTTCTCCTCAGGTTCATTTAAAAAATCATCAAAATTATTCAAAAAACTATCAAAATCATCTGCTGCTAACTCTGCTTCAAACTCTTTTAAAAAGTCTGCTTCGGATTTTGTCACTCTACGAGAATACATAGATTCTTTCTTCGCTGGCTCATCCATCTTAAAAACATCAGCATTTTCCGCTTGATCGATTTCATACATTTTCAATTCATTTTTTTCTTCAAAAGCAGTAATCGCCTCAGATAAAGTCGCCGGTTCCTTCTTTTCTTCGTTAACAGATTTTAGCAACTTATCAAGATAATCTTCCGCTGACTGATTATTCATAACAACTCTCCGTAAACTATTTTATGATAAATGTCATAAAGGGATGTGACAAATACATCACATCCCTTATAATTCGTAAATCTAATTATATGCCTGCTTTCGCAATCAAATTATCAATTGCTTCAACCAACATTCCGATTTCAGGTTTTGTCAACTGTGCATCTGCGCCAAGTTGTTCTCCTTTACGTCTCATTTCATCATTTACAAGTGATGAGAAGATAACAAGTGGAATTCTCTTAATTGTATCATCTGTCTTACAAAGTTTTGTGAGGCGATGTCCATCCATCTGTGGCATTTCGATATCTGTGATAATACACTGAACATCATCCAAAAGTGTTCCTCTTGCTTTCAATTCACAAATCTTATCCCAAGCTTCCTGACCATTACCAGTAACAATCAAATCCTCGTAACCAGCTTTCTTCAAGCAATCTGTAATAAGTTTACTAAGAAGTGGAGAATCTTCTGCGATAAGGATTCTGGAATCACTTCTATCTCTAGACTGAAGGCTATCAATATCGGTTGTACGAAGTCCTGTTTCAGGGCTGATGCTAGAAACGATAGATTCGAAGTCAAGAATCACAACTAATCTGTCATTCATTTTAATAACACCAGTAGAAACGCTTCCATCCTGGCCATTTAATGTTGAATCTGGCTTAATAATTTCTTCCCAGGAAACTCTATGAATTCCAATAACCTGATCTACATGGAATGCAATATTTAACTTATTAAAATTTGTGATGATAAATAAACCATCTACATCTCCATCTGGCATGCCGAGACATCTTCTAAGGTTAATAACCGTAATCATAGTGTCACGTGGCATAAAAATACCTTCTACACTTGGATGTGCATTTGGCACAGGTGTCACCTGCGAATATTGTAAAATCTCACGAATCTTGGCAACGTTAATACCATAATGGTTATCTCCTAACGCAAATTCAAGTATCTCCAATTCGTTTGTCCCCGACTCTAAAAGAATATTAGTATCCATAGTTTCCCTCCCAAAATCATCTATATATGTCACATTATAACATAATATA
>CAZDAP010000084.1:0-6122 GCA_964503585.1 uncultured Lachnobacterium sp.
TGCAAAGCAACTAATTTCTTCTCCGCGAGCTGCGCATCCTCAGCGGAGCGTTTTTATTTCTTTCTACTATCAAAATACACAAATCGGTCTATCGCATCCAGTATGTCTTGAAAATCTTCTCTTGGCGCAATCTTAAGATACTTTGACAAAATCTCTGTTTCATTTTCTTTGAATGTTCCATAGAAAATATCATACAGATTATGTCCTCGCATATATATCTTAAATTCTTCAAAATGTGTTTTCAAATCCTCTATGGATTCCATTGGTTTTCCAATCACCTCCACAAAGTGCTTTCCACTTTTGATACGATATAAATATTGATTCCACTTCTCGAATAGTATCTGCCAGAAGGCGGTCTCGCTTTCTACGATTCCTAACTCCGCCATTACCTTTGGATTCAAAAAATAATTTTCAAAAGAATAGTATTTCAAGATTAATACATTTTCTCTCTTTACACGAGGTAATTTGTCAATATCCTGTGCATTTCGATCACTATAATATTTGCATAAATGTCCAGCCAATTCCTCTGGATCTTTGCCATCACCATCACGAATCATCAAAAATTGATTTCTTAGATACAATTGATTCATATATTTTAGATTCGCATATGTCTTGATATTCGTACAACTATTCGTTGTAATAATAGAAATACGTGAAAGATTTCCTTCATGATTATGCACTTCTGAATAATACTCTTTCAATAATAATGGCAATCTGGATTTGTCCTGCTTACCTTCTACAATGAACACGAAGTCTACATTCAAAAAATCGTTGGCACTATACCCCAAATCATTCAAAATATCATCAATATCGGCATTCTGTCTGGCAACCGAATACCCTTCCTTATTGAGAATCATCTGACAAATCTGACCTTTAGTAAAGTTCGATACCATATTAGGCGAGTGGGTAGTAAAAATCACCTGATTCTTTTTTGATAACTTATACAGAATCTCCGCTGCCGTTTTCTGCAAAGAAGGATGTAAAAACAACTCCGGATATTCCACAATGATAATACTAGGTAATTGTTTCTGATTCTCTATGTAGGTTTCCAGCAGCGATAGCATGTAAATACTCTTCATACCATTCCCCAGATTTTCCACCGGAATCAAATGTTTGGAACGTTCATGCCATGCATCTACCTCCACATCAAACATTTCATCCACATCACAAGACAAATGATATGAAATATCCTCCACGCCACCATTTTTATGATAATTCTCATTTACCTTTTGAGAAAAATCACTCATATTTATCTGATACATTTTATATTCCAAAAGTCTTGCCGTCTCGTGGAGTTGCAATTCCTCTGGATGTTTTTTGTTAATCAACCCGATGCAATTAAAACAATGATTACATTTTCTTTTTACATCAAACATACAGGCATTGTTTTTCATCTGCATCAAATCTTCCGATTTTTCGAATAATAACAAATCGTTTTGAAAAGAGGCTAAATTACGACTGGTATCAATAAAATACAGTTTTGGCAATACCTCGCGAATATAACGATTATTTTTATGTGTATTATCTATGTAACGGATTTTACCTGAATGATTAAAAGAACACACAAAGGATAATTCTCCATCTACAAAAGAGGGCAATTTCTCACAGAACTCTTTTTCCCATAACTCAAATCTCTTATATTGGCTAACCACTCCCAGACTATGGAACATGCGCAAATCTTCCTTCGTAATCTGAAGCGTCATGGAAATTTCAATATTCTGTCTCTTCTCGTTAAAATGGGATTCTTTGATTAGAAAATCACCTGTTACAGCACGAATAGCATCTAATACTACGGTTTTACCCGTATTGTTCTTTCCTACCAAAATCAAGGCATTCTCCATATCGTGAATTTCTAATTCCTGTATTGACTTAAAATTTTTAATCCCCAAATATTTTATCTGCATTTATATACCCTCATATAAAAACAACCCTATTACATTTTAAAGATATATATTTCCATTTTCATCAGGCTTTTTTGGAATGGCAAACATCAAATCTACCACTGTCATTGCAATGGAATATCCACACCAGCATGTCAACAAGTATAAAATAGCTGTTGGATACTGTTTGGAATAGAAACGATGCGCTCCCATCCAACCAAGAAAAACTGCTAGCAAAATATAAGTCTTTTTCTTCAACGGAATCTGCGCCTGGGCTTCTTTTCGATCAAAAAAACTAGAAATTGCTCTTTTAACACCTTTTTCCTCTTCCTGGATACCGTATTGCTCTTTTAATTCATTCAATTCCCTCTCAGCAAGCATAATATCACTTACCAGAGTTTTATCTCCTTTTTGTGTATAAAGATATTCTTGCTTCTCTGTTCCATCTTCTTCCACAACAGTTTTTTCTGTCATGATTTCATCTATTTTCTCTATTTTCATATTAAAATCCTTTCTTATTGCTTTTTCAGCTTATAGCGCCTGTTATTTAAACGCAGGAGATTCCTACGAATAAATAACAGGCGCTGGATTGCTCCAGCGCCTTGTTGTTTATACAACTTATGTATGTAATTAGTTGTTCATAGCTTTTGCTTTGATATCTGCGATTTCTGCCTGGATTTCTTCCATCTTTTCTTTTGAAAGTGGATAGAACTTCATAGCGATTAAGTTACAGATTAAACCAACGATAACCATACCGAACATTAAGAATACTGCTACATAATGAACACCTGTGCTGTATGGATCACCAGATGTTGGAAGTCTATCAGCAAATCCAACCATAGCGAATAATGCACCTGAAATCATTGGAGCAAATGAAGATACTAATTTGTCAACGAATGAGAATAATGTTCCCATTAAACCTGGCATATATTTTCCTGTACGATATACTTCGTAGTCAGCACAGTCTGCTGTCATAGGGATTACGATGTTACCTGAAATACCCTGGAAGAATGATAAAACGATCATTAATACGATGTGAGCAATTGCGAAGAAGCCCCAGTTAAATGTCTGTGTTCCATCTGCAGCTGTGTTAACCATTGTAGAAGCATCACCAAATACCCATAATAAAATTAATAATACGTTAACAATGATACCACCCCAAGAACCGATAATCATAGCTTTCTTCTGTCCGAAACGTGTAGCGATACCACCTACACCGAGAACCATCATTACAACACCAAGGATAGCTGTAACACCAGAAATAGTACCATTTACTAAACCATAGTTACCAGCTACGATACCATATAATACGATAGTAACGGCACCAACCTTCATAGTTGAAGCAAGTTTATCTGAAGATGCAGCTAATACTAACATCTGGATAGCACGGTTGTTCTTTAATGTATCCCAGTAGTCTTTTAAGCCAATCTTCTGAGTGTTATTACCTGTACCGTAGAATTCTTCTCTATCCTTTGGAGCGATTGAGAATACTGCGATAGCTGTAAATACTGCAGAAAGTGCTGCAAGAACTGGCCAGAATTCCTGCCAAGCTGCTGGATCTGCTAAACCAAGACTAGAACCTGTTGTAGCGTATTTTGTTTCGATGTTACCGATAACGATAGCAAGGATTGTAAATAAGAATGTGTTGTAAATACCATCAAATACTGCGAATAATGGACGCTGTTTTGGATCGTTTGTAATACATGTCTGAGCAGATTTTGTAACGATACACTGGCAAGTATAACCAATATAGTAAACTGCTGACACGATTACGAAGAAAATAAAACGGATACCAAATACGCCTGAGCTTTCTGGTAACATTGGTGTTACATAGAACAAAATAAATGATGTAATTGCAAGGATTGCATTACCAATTACCATGAATGGACGGTTCTTACCGAACTTTCCACTTGTTTTGTCTACTACCATACCTACGATAGGGTCTGTTACACCATCCCAAATTCTCATGAACATTGAGAATGAAGATGCTACCATTGTTGCTACACCTACAGGTCCACCTAAGAAGTATGCAACGTAGTTCATCATCAACATGTAAATGTTTGTTGCTGTGTTATTCAACGCATAGCCACCAATACGCCATAATGGTACACGATGAATACCATTTTCTCCATAATACTTTGGATTCACTGGTTTCATAAATAAATCTCCTTTTCTTATAAAATTTTCTAACAATGAAATGTTTGCACATTTCAACTGATACAAAAAATATAACATCCCTGTATACATTCGTCAATTGACATATGTATTTTCGCACTATTCGACAATTTTCATCACTTGGTTTTGTGCAAATTATCAAATAAAAAAAAGATTGCATGAGCAACCTTCTTTTAAAAATATTTTAATTTAATAACCAGAAAATAATATATAGCGCATATCCCAGCAAGCAAGTCACAAACTGCTTTCTGTAAGTAATTGCTCCAATTGCACAAAAGGTAGTAAGTCCCAGTGGGAAAATTACTGCAAACAATTTAGGAAGTGGAGCTACTCCTGTATCCCAAAATTCTGGCTGTGACTCTACCAATTCTGGTAAAGTAAACCAACTTATTACTGCCATGACAGCCGCTATTGCAATTGCTATTGCTGCAATTATTTGATTTTCTTTTCTTTCTTTATCTAAATTTGGTGGTAATCCTTGTGACATCACATTTCTCTCCCTTTTTTATTTGGCATTAGTATCACATATTTTTTTTAATTCGTCAATATTTTAAACTTCATTTCTTCTGCAACCACAGTTTTGACATTGACAAATCTTCAAAACAAAGCGAAAATATTCTAAAATACTATTTTATATTAAGGATGTGTAAATACTATGTTTTTACCTAAAAAAGAACACTTTAAAACATGTTTCAATATGGCTTGGCCTTCTATTTTGGAATCCTTTTTTATGGCCTTCGCGGGGCTTTTGGATTCTCTTATGGTTAGTTCCTTAGGACCATCCGCTGTTGCAGCTATTGGACTTACTGCCCAACCAAAATTTATTGGACTAGCCATGTTTATTGCAATAAATGTATCTATTTCCGCACTGGTAGCCCGCCGTCGTGGTGAAGACAAACGCGAAGATGCTAATCAAATTGCCATGACTGCTTTTTTATTTGCTATTCTTGCAGCTGGATTAATTAGTTTGATATTTGTCAGCAATGCAGAAACGATTTTAAAACTTTGCGGCACCAATGCAGATACTCACGAGGATGCAGTAGAATACTTCTCCATTATCATGAGCGGTATCATTTTTAATGTTATACAGATGTCTATTAACTCAGCACAACGTGGCTCTGGCAACACAAAAATCACCATGCGCACCAATATGGTATCTAATATTATCAACGTATTTGGTAACTGGGTATTAATCAATGGGCACTTAGGTTTCCCTGCCTTGGGCGTACGCGGGGCAGCACTTGCTACCGTATTTGGTTCTTTAGTTGCCAGCGTTATGAGTATCCTTTCTATCTCAGGAATTGGTAAAGATACTTTTATCAGTATTCCATTTATGGTGAAACAACGCATTCGTCCAGCATTAACTGCTTTGAAACAAATCATCCATGTTGGATACAGTATTTTCTTCGAACAACTTTTAATGCGTATTGGTTTTATGGCTACTGCTCTCATGGCTGCGAACCAGGGTACGGATGCCATGGCGGCCCATCAGGTTTCAATGAATCTTATGGGATTGGCATTCTCCTTTGGAGATGGTTTACAAGCTGCTGCTGTTGCCCTCATCGGACATAGCTTAGGAGCCAAAAAACCAGACTTGGCAAAAGAATATGGCGCCACCTGCCGATTTATGGGATTCACAATTTCTATCATCTTAGGATTTGTTTACTTATTTGGTGGGAAAACATTATTTGGTCTCTTCTTCCCAGAAGAACCACACATTGTTACGATTTGTATTCATATCTCCTATGTAATTATTGTAACCATTCTCTTCCAAATATCACAGGTTATCTACATGGGATGTTTAAGAGGTGCTGGTGACACCCGATACACAGCACTATGTTCTATGCTTAGCGTAACCGTTATTCGTACCGTGTTTTCTTTCGTGTGCTGTTATGTTTTCCATTGGGGAATTATCGGTATCTGGATGGGTATTTTAGCCGACCAGGTTTCTAGATATACCTTTGCAAGTATAAGATTTAAACAAGGAAAATGGGTGCATATTACGATTTAGTTCATTAACTTTATAGCATCTTAGTGGGGATTACTCGATGGAGTAATTCCCATTTT
>CAZDAP010000085.1:0-6080 GCA_964503585.1 uncultured Lachnobacterium sp.
TTGGTTGTGAATATGTAAACGTGCAGCCACATTCTGGTGCACAGGCAAATATGGCAGTGCAGTTTGCCATGTTACAGCCAGGTGATACTGTTATGGGTATGAACTTAGATCACGGCGGACATTTATCACACGGTTCACCAGCAAACTTCTCTGGTACATACTTCAATATCGTACCTTACGGTGTAAATGATGAAGGTTTCATCGATTATGATAATGTGATGAAAATTGCCATGGAATGCAAACCTAAGATGATTATCGCAGGTGCATCTGCTTATGCGAGAACCATTGATTTCAAGAAATTCCGAGAAATCGCAGATGCATGTGGTGCACTTCTTATGGTAGATATCGCACATATCGCAGGTTTAGTGGCGGCAGGACTTCATCCAAGTCCAATTCCATATGCTGATGTTGTAACTACAACTACACACAAAACACTTCGTGGGCCTCGTGGTGGCATGATTATGGCTAGTCAGGAAGTAGCTGATAAATTTAACTTTAATAAAGCTGTATTCCCAGGAATTCAAGGTGGGCCACTTATGCACGTAATTGCTGCAAAGGCAGTATGTTTTAAAGAAGCATTAGACCCTTCCTTTAAAGTATATCAGCAGGGTGTCATTGATAATGCACAGGCTCTTTGTAAGGGACTTATGGATAGAGGTATCAAAATTGTATCCGATGGTACAGATAATCACTTGATGCTTGTGGATTTAACTCCATTTGAATTAACAGGAAAAGCAATGGAAAAATTATTGGATGCTGCTCATATTACCTGTAATAAGAATACCATTCCAAACGATCCAAAATCACCATTTGTAACCAGTGGTTTACGTCTTGGTACACCAGCGGTTACATCTCGTGGTATGAATACGGAAGATATGGATAAAATTGCAGAAGCAATTGCTATGCTTATCAAAGAAGGCGAAAGTGCAGTTGATAAAGCTCGTGCGATTGTTGACGAATTAACAGCGAAGTATCCTTTGAAAAAATAGCTGCGATAAACGAACCAAGCAAGAAAAAGAAAAGTGAAATGAGAAAATGAGAAACCAGCATGCCAATTATTTGCAATGTAGGTTTCTCATTTTTTTTGTTTAGGCAGCAACGCGAGCACGAGGAAAACTGAGCTTTCCGAGTTTGCGTTTAAATACTTGAAATGTATCTATGAAAATGATACAATAAAACATAATATGGGAATTTTATGAGGAGGAAACGCGATGGCGGGCTTGCTGAATCGGATTGCAAAACAACTGCTAGGTACACAGAAACCGGTAGCGCCTAAAACTGCATATACGAAGAATACACCTGTAAAGGTGAAACCAGTGGAACGACCAGTGGCCAATGAATGGGTAAAGAATTCGACGATTTCAGATCCTGTAGAATCTGAAGTTATAGCAATTGACCGTACAGTTAAGCGTGAAAGGACGAAGATAGACGTGGAAAAAGAAGATTATTTATTAAGTCAGATTGATGAATTTCGTGAAAAAGCACAGCAACTTCAGGATTTATTATTATCTAAGGAATCAAAAGTGCTTGAACTTCAGAATATTGTAGATGAAAGAGAAGTAAAGGCTCAGGAACTTGAAAGTATATTAAACGAACGCCAGAAAAAGGCAGATGGTATCACAGAAGAAGTTTCTAAGCAGATTGATAATTTAATAGAAAAAGTATCGGCTAAAATGGAAGAAATTGGAACATCCATTGGTGCTGATTTAGAAAACGGACAGAAATTAAGTGCAGAGCAGATAAAAGAGTTGCGAGAAACTTTGGAATCTCTGACGGAACAGTTAGATACCATCAAGGGTGAATTATCGGAAAAAGTTCATTCTGAAAATGTGAAGTGCTATCGTAATGTAGCAGATTTGTTCAAGAGCATGGATGAGAAGATGGATGCAGTGAAGAAGGACCAGGAAATTGCTATGATAAAGGTTTCTTCTGTTCACAAGTGTACTATCGCTATTATCGTTCTTACAATTCTTAATATGTTAGGATTAACAGCGCTTGCACTTTATGAATTAGGTGTATTCCAATTGATATTTGGATAATAGGAATTTGAAAAGGGACTGCCGATTGGTAAGTCTCTTTTTTAGAAAGAAGGATGTTTGAAATGAAATTTACAAAATTACATGGATGTGGAAACGGATATATTTATGTGAATTTATTTGAGGAGAAGTTAGAGAATCCAGCAGAGATGTCAATTAAGGTAAGTGATCATCATTTTGGAATTGGTTCCGATGGGTTAATAACAATTGGACCATCTGATGTAGCGGATTTTCGAATGCGTATTTATAATGCAGATGGCTCAGAAGCAGAGATGTGTGGAAATGGCGTTCGCTGCGTGGGAAAATATGTTTATGACCATGGTTTAACAGATAAAACAGAGGTAACAGTAGAAACTGGAGCTGGAATTATGTACTTGACGTTGCATGTAACAGACGGAAAGGTTTCTACAGTACGTGTAGATATGGGAGAACCAATTTTTCAGCCAGAACAAATTCCGGTTTGGGCGGAAGGTGATATTGTAATTAATGAGCCGATTTGTGTCGGGGATAAAGAATGGGAAATGACATGTGTGTCTATGGGAAATCCGCATGCAGTGGTATTTGTAGATGATGTTAAAAACTTTCCATTAGAAACATACGGTCCATTATTTGAAAAGCATGAACGTTTTCCAAAGCGAACCAATACAGAGTTTGTGCAGGTGGTTTCTAGGGAAGAGGCTTATATGAGAGTTTGGGAAAGAGGTTCAGCAGAAACTTGGGCCTGTGGAACAGGAACTTGTGCTACTGTAGTGGCATGTATTTTGAACGGTCTTACAGATAGAAAGGTGTTGGTTCATTTATTAGGTGGTGACTTATCTATTGAATGGGATGAGAATACAAATCATGTGTTTATGACAGGACCAGCTACCGAAGTGTTTAGTGGTGAATATATTATAGTATAAAGTACTTTTAACACAGGTTAAAACACTTGCTGTTTTGACCATAAGAAAATGATTCAAGTGTGAGCAAATCCCATCAGCGAAGCTGATTTCTCATGGATTTGCGAATTGTAACTATGAAGGTACTGAATAGTTACAAGAAAGGGGATAAAACATATGCAGATTAGTAAGCTTTTAGAAAAAATTAATTACGAATTATTAGCAGGAGATTTGGACACAGAAGTGACATCCTTGGTGTATGACTCTCGAAAAGTAAAACCAGGTGCTCTTTTTGTATGTATTGCAGGAACTGTTAGAGATGCTCATGACTTTATTCCAGAGATTATGGGAAAAGGTGCGGTAGCATTTGTTGTAGAACGCGATGATATCGAATTAGTAGAGGGATTTACTTATATTAAGGTAGAAAATACTAGAATTGCGTTGGCAGAATTGGCTGCAGCATATTTTGATTATCCTGCAGAAAAATTAAAAACCATTGGTATTACTGGAACAAAGGGAAAGACAACAACGACTTATTTAGTAAAATCTATCTTGGAGTCTGCTGGAATCAAGACTGGTTTGATTGGTACCATCGAATCCATTATCGGTGATAAGCATATTCCATCTGTAAATACAACACCAGAGTCTTATATTGTGCAGGAAACTTTCCGTAAAATGGTAGATGCTGGTTTGGAAGCAGTTGTTATGGAGGTATCTTCTCAGGCGCTTATGATGCACCGTGTCGCAGGATTCACATTCGATATTGGTGTGTTTACAAACCTTGAACCAGACCATATTGGTGGAAATGAACATAAAGATTTCGATGATTACATGCATTGCAAGAGTCTTTTATTCCAGAAATGCAAACTGGGTATCTTTAATGGTGATAGCGAGCATATCGAAGGTATTATGAAGGGTCACACCTGTGAGGTCGAAACTTTTGGTTATGATAAAAAGAATGATATACATGCCACAGACGTGGAATTATTAAAAGAACATGGTGCTTTGGGAGTAAAATACCATGTAAATGGTTTGGTGGATTATGATGTTGAGGTGAATGTACCGGGCAGTTTTAGTGTGTATAATTCACTTACAGCCATTGCGATTTGTCATCATTTTGGAGTGAAGGAAGAAGATATTAAGAATGCACTGAAACAGGTAAGTGTAAAGGGACGTATTGAAATCGTACCAGTAACGAAGACTTACACATTGATGATAGACTATGCACACAATGCTATGTCTTTGGAAAGTTTATTAACAACCATAAAAGCTTATAATCCATCTAGATTGGTATGTCTTTTTGGATGTGGTGGTAATCGTGCAAAATCTCGTAGATATGAGATGGGAGAAGTGTCTTCTCGTTTAGCGGATTTAACAGTGATTACTTCAGATAATCCAAGAGATGAAGAGCCAATGGATATTATTAACGATATTATAGTTGGAGTGAAAAAGGCTGATGGCGCATATGTAACAATCCCAGATCGTAAAGAAGCAATCAAATATTGTATGGAAAATGCACAGGATGGAGATATCATCGTGCTAGCAGGTAAAGGACATGAAGATTATCAGGAAATTAAAGGTGTAAAATATTTCATGGACGAAAGAGATTTGATTGCAGATATTATTAGCGAAAATCCAGATATCAAATTATAAGAGGTATTCATATGTCATTGTTTAAGGGGGCTGGAGTAGCACTAGTTACTCCTTTTCATGAGGATAAAAGTGTAAATTATGAGGAACTGACTCGCATTATAGAGTTTCAGATTGCTAGTGATACAGATGCTATCATTGTGGCAGGAACGACTGGAGAACCATCGACTATGACAGAAGAAGAGCGACTTTCTGTGATTGCCCATACGGTAAAAGTGGTAAATCGTCGTATTCCTGTTATTGCAGGCAGTGGTGGAAACTGCACGGATAACGTAATTACTTTTTCTAAAAAATGTGAAGATATTGGAGTAGATGGACTTTTAGTGGTGACACCATACTACAATAAGTGTACACAAAAAGGTTTGTATGAACATTATAAAATGATTGCAGAGGAGGTTCATTTACCAATTATCATGTATAATGTACCTTCGAGAACAGGCGTTAATATGCAGCCAGCCACAGCAGCCCGTTTGGGAAAAGAGTTTAATAATATTGTGGCAATGAAAGAAGCCAGTGGGGACATTACTCAGGTGGCGGATTTGATAAAAATGGCAGAGGGAAGTTTGGAAGTTTACTCTGGTAATGATGATCAGATTGTACCAATTCTTTCTCTAGGAGGAAGCGGAGTGATTTCTGTATTATCAAATATTGCACCTAAGGATACACATGACATGGTTATGGCGTATTTGAATGGCGATGTGAAAAAAGCAGCAGAATTGCAGTTGAAATATTTAGATGTGGTGCATGCGTTATTCTGTGAAGTAAATCCGATTCCTGTAAAAAAAGCGTTACAGTATCGTGGTTTTGCCACAAAAACACTTCGTATGCCACTGACAGAGATGGACGAAGATAATGCGATGAAATTAAAATCTGAAATGGATAAGATTACCATACAGTAGTGAAATGCACTATTTTTAATGAAATTATATGGAGATTTAATAAATGGCAAAGCAAACATGGAAACCAGGCAACATGCTAAACCCAGTACCAGTGGTTATGGTGTCTGTTGCAGATAAAGAAGGAAATCCAAATATCATTACCATTGCATGGGCCGGTACGGTGTGTACCAATCCTCCAATGGTGTCTATCTCGGTAAGACCAGAACGACACTCTTATCATATGATTGAAGAGACTGGCGAATTTGTTATTAATCTTACAACAGAAGAATTGGTAAAAGCCTGCGACTACTGTGGAGTAACCAGTGGTAGAGATGTAGACAAATTTAAAGAGATGAATCTGACACCATTTACAGTAGAAAATTGTAGTGTGCCAGCTATCAAAGAGAGCCCAGTGAATATTGCGTGTAAAGTAGTAAAAAAAGAAGAACTAGGCTGTCATCATATGTTTATCGCAGAAGTAGTTAGTGTTACTGTGGAAGATGAACACATGAATGAAACTGGTAAATTTTTAATCAATGAATTGGGATTAGTAATGTATTCTCACGGCGAATATTTTTCTATGGGTGAGAAGTTGGGAAAATTTGGCTACTCCATTCAGAAGAAATAAATTACGATTT
>CAZDAP010000086.1:0-6053 GCA_964503585.1 uncultured Lachnobacterium sp.
TGCAGAAGGAAGTGGACAGGCATTTGAACCAGTATTGGCAGAGGTGTTTTTAGATATTCGCGAAAAAGTAGAATTTGAGCATCATCGAATCCAAAAGGCGTAGACAAAAAGTCTACGCCTTCATATATTAGTCTTCAAGTAATCGAAGTCCTGCAGTATCACTAACTGGAAGAGAGAAGCAAATCGCTTTTGCTTTTGAATTCAGTCCAGCTTTTTCCATAATCGCCTTCATAATAGCATTTTTCTCGCTAGACTTAGAAACGATGTAAACGATTTCTTTTTCATCGGCTATGGTTACACCCATGAATTTGTTTGCAACATCTCCAGCCGTTCCTTTGGCATGAATAATTGTTCCGCCATAGGCACCTGCTTCTCGTGCTGCATCCATAATAACATCTGTATAACCTTGTTGTGAAATGACAACGATAAGTTCATGATCTGTATTTTTCAAGGTTGATTCCTCCTGTTTTTGGTAATCTGTTTTTTCTAAAAGAAACTCTAATGTTTTACGTCCGCCTACACTGCTAAGTGGAATTGTAAATGCGATTCCACCACCAGGGGCGTCAATTCGGAGTTTTTTCTGTAACTGTTTTTTTACAGTCAGCCAGGTTTCTTCTTCTACAACGGACATTGATACGGCTTTTTCGATGGAATCAAGTCCAAGATAATCCATGATTTCGTTTGACGCTGTACCATAGCCAAGTGTGAGATACATGATGTGCAAATCATTTTCACGATAAAGAGCTAAATATTTTTCAACAATTTTTCTATCCACAATTGTGGTCATTAAATATATATTTCCCATATAAACCTCATTTCTAAACTACTACAGTTCGATAATTTCCATGTCTTCAGCAGTAAACATAACTTCTGGAATTCCCACTGCAGTTTCTTTTTGAAGTTTGTTTTCTTTGATACGATAAAAAAGTCCCATTGTCTGAATTGTAATAAGTGGTGTCATGGCAACCATGGACACAATACCAAATGCATCAGTAATAATATTTCCACCAAGTGCTTCACATGCGCCCATTGCAAAAGGAAGTAGGAAAGTAGCTGTCATTGGACCTGATGCAACGCCACCAGAGTCAAATGCAATAGCTGTAAATAGTTTTGGTACAAAGAAGGTTAACACCAATGCAATAAAATATCCAGGTATAATAAAATACAAAATTGAAATACCTGTCAGTACACGAATCATTGCAAGACCAACGGAAGCAGCCACACCAAGTGAGAGTGATGTGCCCATTGCTTTTGCAGAAATCGCACCGGAAGTGATTTCTTCTACTTGCTTGGTAAGGACATATACTGCAGGCTCTGCCTTAACGATGAAGTAACCAATCAGCATACCCAATGGAACAATAATCCAAGCGTAAGGAAGTTTTGCAATCGTCTGTCCGAGATAATTACCTGCTGGCATAAATCCCACGTTAACACCTGTTAAGAAAAGTACTAAACCTACATATGTTTCCAACAAACCTACACCAATTTTAATTAATGTACGTTTATTAATATCTCTGGCAAATAATTCAAAGAGGCCAAAGAAGAAGATAATTGGGAAAATAGAAACTGCCATTTCTTCTATGTAAAGTGGAAGTTCTTTTGTAAAGAGTTTAGCAATATCAACTGTATTATCAATAATAGGAATAGACTCAGAAACAGCCTGGGTAGATTCTGGTGTAAAAATCATACCAAGAATCAGAACCGCAAGAATAGGTCCAATAGAGCAGAGAGCAACAAGACCAAAAGAGTCATCTTCTGCATGTCTATCGCTTCGGATTGCTGCAATACCAACACCGAAGGACATAATAAATGGTACTGTCATAGGACCTGTGGTTACACCACCTGAGTCAAAAGCAATAGCCAAAAAGTCCGCTGGAACAAAAAATGTCAGCGCAAAAATAATTCCATAAAACACCAGCAATAGATATGAGAGTGGGATACTAAAAAGCATACGCAAAATTGCGATTACAAGAAAGATACCTACTCCTAAGGCTACAGCGAGAATCAGTGTCATATTTGGAATAGAAGGAACCTGCTGTGCAAGAACCTGTAAGTCTGGTTCTGATATGGTAATTACAATACCCATAATAAAACTGATAAGAACCATAACAAAAATATTTTTTGAACGTGTCATAATAGAACCAACACGTTCACCAATTGGTGTCATCGAACTTTCTACACCAACGTTAAAAAGCAGCATTCCCAGTATAAGCATAACTGCACCGATGAGAAATGTCACAAGGATGCTAGGTGGTATTGGCGTGATAGTGAAGCATAACACCAATACAATTGCTAAAATTGGGAAAACTGCTTTTATGGTTTCTGAAAATTTTTCTTCGAATTTTGAATAATTAATAAACAAACCATTTTCTCCTTTCATAATAATTATAATAACTTATATAAGTATATCAAAGAAAATGGTTAAGTAATAGTAAAGAAATTATAAAATTATTTGTTTTTTTTACGTAAATGTAAGAATTTTTTTACGCGTTCTACACGTTCTCTTGAAATAAGAAGGTTTACTGCAATACCGATTACTACACCAATAGCCGTATCAAAAATACGGTTTAGAGGATAACTGATATAAGATTCAACAGGCGTATTAAATAAAATAATACATAAAACAACACCTGCTGGCTGAATTGCACCTGGAATTACCAGTTTCTGACATATTAATACTAGGATAATGATTCCAACAAATAAGAGTATAAACAACATAATTCGAAAATCACTGGTTGGTTCTGGATAAAACTGAACATAAACATAAAACAATACCATACCAAGGAGACCACCGACGATTGTTCCAAATAATCGATTTCCGCCACTCAGTTTTGAGTTTTTAAAATCACTTCCCATGCCAAAAATCGCACCGATACATGCAAAGGTAGGGTTACGGTCAAAGAATGCATATATAAAAGCGCATAAAGTAGCTGCAATTGCTGTTTTTACATTACGCATACCAACATGAAAACGGAAGGCTTTTGCTGTTTTATGATCAGATGTTTTTATGTCTTCAATTTTTTCTAATTCCGAAAAATCTATATCGAGATCAAGTTCATCATCTTCAAAAAAGTTTTCATTAAGTTTTTCCATGGGCTCCTCCAGTTTATAAGTTAAAATTTGGTAAATTTTTAATATAAACCATTATACATGATATTTTAAGACAGGAAAAGATGTGAAAATAGTGAATTTTTGTATAAAAAGTGGTACAATTGTTTGTATATCAAATAAATAAGGAAAGAAGAGAGATTATGTTAGAACGTATTCAAGATTGGTGGAAAGAACTAGAACCTAACAAAAAGACAATAGTACTAGGGATTATCTTAGCGATTATATGTGTATTGATAGTCTGTGTGGTAGTCTTTGGTATTATGGGAGACAAAACTCCAACTTCTAACTCAGAAACAGAAACACAAACAGAGTCCATGAATGAAACAGAAACTATGGATAATAGTACAGAATTATTTGTGGATACGGAAACAGAGTTAGAAACAGAACTGTCTACAGAAGTAGTGGCAGAGCCAGAAGAAGATCCACAGAATATTTCGGGTGGTATGACGGATCAGAGTGGAGCCAGTGTTGATATTTCAGAAGTTGTTGACGGCACAAATGAAACGCAGCAAATCACACTGGGAATTGATGTGGCAAAATATCAAGGAACAATAGACTGGAAGCAGGTAGCAGATTCTGGTGTTGATTTTGCCATGGTTCGTGTAGGATACAGAACATTAAAAACAGGAGAAATTATAGCGGATTCCAATGCCAAATATAATATGCAGGAAGCATCTAAATATGGTATAAAGGTTGGCGTATATTTCTTCTCAACGGCAATCACAGAAGAGGAAGCCGTGGCAGAAGCAAATTGGGTAGCTGATTATATTTCCAAGTATCAGATTACTTATCCAGTGGTATATAACTGTGAAGGATATGAGGATGCAGAAAACAGACAGTATTCTTTGACAAAAACACAGCGAACAGATATTGCCATAGCATTTTTGAAGCAGGTATCTCAGCGTGGATATACTCCGATGTTTTATGCATCAAAAAGTGAAATGCAGGGAGATGCCAAATGGGAGACTTCACGCATCTCACCTACATATAAAATTTGGGTAGCACAGTATCCAAGTGTACCATATCCACAAACGGCATCCTCTTCTTATTCTGGAACCCATGCCATGTGGCAATATACGAATCAAGGGACGGTTCCAGGGATTAATAAACCAGTAGATATGAATGTAGCATATTTTGGTTATACAGAAGTTGAGGGACCACAGGATACAGAATCACCAGAAGATGTGGAAGCCGATGTAGAAGTTCTCATGAATTTCCGTGCTGTAAATGAGCAGGTTACAGCAAAAGAAAAGACCAATCTTCGTGATATTCCAAGTCAGGGAAGTGATGCTACCGTTATGTATACACTTACCAATGGTGAGGTGGCTACTAGAACTGGTATTAGTGACAGTGGATGGTCAAGATTGGAATTTAATGGTCAGACTTATTATGCGGTATCTAGTTATTTAACAACAGATTTAACAGTAAAACAGCCAGAACAATCAGAAACTACAGAGGAATCTAATAATACAGTTCAGACACAGTTTGTTGATGTGGATGAATTGGTAACGGCGAAAGAAGCCGTGAATCTTCGTACGTTACCAAGTGTAACCAATGAGAATTCACAAGTTGTTGTACAGATTGTAAATGGGGAAGTTGTTCGAAGAACAGGAATCAACAATGAATTAGGATGGTCAAGAGTAGAATATAATGGACAGGTATTATACTGTGTTAGTAGTTATTTGACACCAGCACAGCAGTAGAAGTATAATATGTAGAAATATGGATATTTATGTAAAATCTTCATGAATATCAAGAAGGTGGGAAAAAGATGGATATAAAACAATTACAGCAAATCTTTGATGACACAGCCTATATTCGTACAGGTGGCAGCAAAGAAGAGTTAAAATGTGCACGTTATTTACAGGAAAAGTGCAAAGAATTGGGAATGGAAGCTTCTTTAGAAAGCTTTGAAGTAGAAATGGCTGATATTAAGAAGGCTGTTTTAAAAGTAAATGGTGTAGAAATTCCTTGTACAGGTTATTTGTGTGCAGGTAATGGAAATGTGGAGGCACCAATTTATTATTTGCCAGGTGATGATAAGTATTCGATTTCTCAGTGTAAAGGTAAAATTGTTTTAATCGATGGATTAATGGGACATTGGAAGTATCAGGATCTTTACGAAGCAGGCATGGTAGGATTTATTACATATACAGGTAATGCAAATTATGCAGACGAAGAAATTGATTTAAAAGAATTAAGAAGTGTTGTTAGTCTTGGGAAGAAAGTACCTGGTGTAAATATTAATGCAAAAGAAGCAATCAAGATTATTGAAAATAATGGTGGTATTGCTAGCATTGAATTAGAACAGGACGAATATAAAGGAGAATCTCATAATGTAGTCGTAGATTTACCTGGTGAAACAGATGAATATATTGTCTTAACAGCACATTATGATTCTACAGCACTTTCACAAGGGGCATATGACAATATGTCGGGCAGTGCAGGGATTATGGCTGTAGCAGAGTATTTCTCAAAAAATCCTCATCGTTATGGTATTCGTGTGGTATGGTGTGGTTCGGAAGAAAGAGGACTTTTGGGTTCGAAAGCTTATGTAAAAGATCATGAAGAGGAATTAAAGAAAATCGTATTTAATGTAAACTTGGATATGATTGGCTGTACTATGGGTAAATTTATTGCTTGCTGTACTTCGGAAGAGAAGTTAGTTTCTTTCATTGAGTACCTCGGAAATATAGAAGGATTTCCAGTAGTAGTGAGACAGGATGTTTATTCTAGCGATTCAACACCATTTGCGGATAAAGGAATTCCAGCCATTTCTTTTGCTCGTATTGCACCACAGAATACAGCAACTATTCATAACAGTTATGACACGAAGAAAGTTATGAAAATGGAGCATATGGAAAAAGATATTGCTTTTATTACAAGTTTTACTGAAATTATGGCGAACGCAAAACGTTTACCAGTAGAAAGAGAAATGCCAG
>CAZDAP010000087.1:0-6039 GCA_964503585.1 uncultured Lachnobacterium sp.
TGAAGGATTCGATATGGGCTCATTAGAATATATCGAAATAGAAGTAGTGGAATAAATATAAAATAACAATTATGGAGTAAATAAAATGAAAGAAAAAAGATTAAAAAATTTTAGTATATTACTATCTATCTGTCTGTTGCTCACATTGTTACCTATAACAGCTACAGCAGAAGAATTGCATGCATTTACTTTTAAGATATATGACGAGAATACAGCTACAAAGGATATTTACTACAATGAAGCAGAAGGTAACGTGTTTGGGGCAAACGGTACTGTAGAGGTTATACGTGATGGATTATCGATTCAAAAAGCTGAGATTGTAGAAAGTACTACGAATCCGGGAACATATTCTGCGATGATAGATGTTGCTGGATTACAGGATACAGATGGAATAAAGATAACTTGCTGGGCAGAAGACTCATACTATGTTGGCGGTATAATAGGAAACTATATTGGCGTATGGAAAAATGCAAATTATACAAATTTATCATCTGATTTGTCTGATTATGTTTATATCCAGATGACTCCTACCAAAGACGATGGCATACGTGCGTGGAATGACCTATATCAGGTAGAAAATATGGGTAGTAGTATATATGTTGGGTATAATGGATCTTGGAATGAGGAAAAGGTGTTGGAGGCAATTGGTTATGTAGGTGTAGATGAAATATTATCTCTCAATCTATATACCACAGGTGTAAATTTTAAAAGTTTACCAGCAAATATTGTAAAAGAAATATCAAGCAAGGAAGACAATTTAGCAGCTTTCTGGTTCGATAATGCAGGTGTTACTTTTTATAGTTTAAAAGGAAACTCGGATATAAAAGTAACCGTAGGTGATAAAACAAATGTGAGTATCAATAAAAAATTAGCGGAAACTGAGATGAAGGATGGATATGTAATTTTTACACTATCTGGAGATGTAACATTTGATGATTCACGGATTTCGTATCGTTTGCCAGATGAATTGGTAAAGAAATTTACGATAACAAATCCAACAGAATACGAAGATGAATATAGTAAGGTTAAAGAAACAGAAAAATATATTTATTCGTATAATGCGCAAAAAAATATTTTTGAATTACTAGGTCCAGTAATATATCAGTATATGTATTATAATGATGGGGAAGTAGAAGGTGAGGATTATACGATTATCATTCCATCAGGACTTGTTCGTAAATGTGGAAGCTACATTGTAACAGATAGCGAATTAGACCCAATTCTTACAACAGAAGCATTAGTCAATATAAATACAATAAATGCATCTATGACAACTACAGAAGTATCTACAACTGTATCTACAGCACTTTCCTCTGTAGAAGAAGGGAAAATAGTAGAAGTTGCGTTGCCAAAAGCAATGAATCTTGGAGAAGATGCAATGCAAAAAGCGAGTGAAACAAACACTCCAATTGTATTTGAGGTATCAGAAACAGGGGAGAATAGTTTCGTAAACTGGTCATTTGGAAAAGTAGATAATCCAGTAGAATTCAATCCATCTGTACATGTGGATGCTGCGATAGCAGATGTAGATACAAAATTGGAAGGTGTAGAACTTCCAGAAACGTTGACGCATACTACGGTATCTTTTGAATTTGAAGGACAATTACCTGGAAAAGCAGAAGTTACATTGGAAATGGGTTCTTCCGACTTAGGTATTACAAATACACCAGAAGGTGGAGTTGTATATCTATACTATTATAATCCACAAACAAATACTTTTGAATTAGTGGACGAATCAGCAGTAACAGATAGTTATGCAACCTTTAACATGACACATTGTTCGGATTATGTTGTAACCTCTGAAAAGTTACCTTCATCTGCGACAACACAACAGACACCACCAACAAATGATGGTATAGATAGTGGAACAGCAGATAATGGGGCAATAGATAATGGGGAAACTGGAGAAAATGCACCTATTTCTCCAGCAACAGGTGAAGAAAGTGATTTTGTTTTGTGTATAACTTTTATGGGTGTATGTGTTATAGTAGCGGCATTAAGAAAACATATTATGGTAAAAATTAGAAAATAGTATATTATAAGAGGGGAGCTTCCGCTCCCCTAAATATTATGTCTAAATTTTACACATACTCATTAAACACCACAGGCTCTGGTGTAGGACCATTCTTTTTTCTATTTTCCAATACCTCTGGTAACTCACCCTTCACATCCAAATAAAATAGTGTGGTGGTCTGTACCATATATGGCTCTACCCAAAGAATACCGATTCCAAAGGATAATACTACCAACAAAAGCATTCCTAAGAAACTTGCCTGCATATAAAGATATCTTTTTCTATGGGTGGTCACCATGTTTTTTGTATACTTCAATGCCTGCAACATGGACAGGTTTTCATTATCAATCATAACAAAGTAAACCAAATCAAAGGTCAGAGAAATGTATAATCCCATAATCATACTGATGATAGCAGCAACCAAAGCCAAGATATAATCCTGTATGGTTCCATCAGTATAGACTAAGAATATTCCTCCAAACATTGGTAACAGAGTAATCAGTGAAATACCAAATAGAATCAACTCTGTCAGTATAAATTGGTTCGCATGATATCGCACTGGAATAAATACTTCTGACAAATGCATCTCACCACTGCGTGCTAGTTTCAAATGCAAACGGTACTGTCCTGCCGTCAGTACTACAGACGCAATACCGATAAGTATTGTTGCAATATAATAAATGATATTTGATGTTGAAAACTGCACTTCGTTTGTCATCATAGAAAATGGCATTTCTATCAATGAAACAATTAATTGGCAGAAAACAAACACACGAATAAGGTTTAAGAAATGCCCCTGTAAATTACCACGGGCAATTCTTTTTAGTTCTTTAATTTTAGTTCTCATAATTTCTTACGCTTCCATATCTAAATTCATTCCGCGAAGAAGTCCACCTTGTAAATCTTTTAGATTTTTTTGATAAGGATTCTCTTCGTTGGTATATTTAATCTGTGTTTTTGTAGTTCCTCCAGATACATAGGTCTTTCCGCATTCTGGGCAGATAGAAGTGTGAATCGTCACATTTGCAGAAACGACTTTTGCGTTTCCTTTTGTTTCTTCTTCCTGATATGCGTTGTTTACATGCATTTGCTCGTGGCTTCTTACGGCTGAGGCAGCCGTTTCTGGAGCAACCTTTGTTGCATTTTTAAAGGAGACGTCCTGCTCGTTAGAACCATCCTGATATTTACGATTTTCGCAGGTCTGGCATTCATAATTCGGATCTGTTTTATCCACTTTCTTTCCATTCGCCTGGTCGCCAATTTTGATGCCTTCTGCTGCTTGGGCTTCCGATGTATTTGTAGGAACTTGTACATTGCCAGCAGCGCCTGCCATATATGGACTAACATATGTAATTGGTGAATATCCGCCGATTGCGCCTACGTTCATCTTGTGCCCTCCTTCAAAAAGTTTTATACTAACTATATTATACCTCAAAATAGTTAGAAAGGAAATCCCATGAAAAAAGAATCCTCACAGGATATTTATTTTTATATCATTGGATGGTGTGGTATCGCACTGATTCTAGCATACCTATTTGCAAAATATATGTTAGGTTTTGATATCCTTGATTACACCCTGCCATGCACACTATATACGTGGACAGGCTTCTATTGTCCTGGTTGTGGTGGTACCCGCGCTGTATTTGCCTTAGCAGAAGGTGATATTTTGCAATCCTTGTATCTCCATCCCTTTGTGCCTTATGTGGCAATCGTAGGAGGGTGGTTTATGATATCGCAGACCATAGAGCGTTTCAGTCGTGGTAAAATAAAAATTGCTTTGCATTTTCGTATGATTTATGTTTGGATTGCGCTTGCGCTTATTTTTGTGAACATGCTCTATAAAAATGCAGCACTATTTTTCACAGGAATTCCACCGATGTAAAACTATTCAAACAAAATACCAAACTCTTCTTCAAAATCCAATCCGTACATATTGCAGTATTCTCGCAATGCATTTTCGATGCTGCCATATTCTTCAATCGCAATAAAATAGGAACCGATTGTCACGACGGTTGTAAATACGATTGCAATGATTCCTAGAATGAGCCCAAACTTTGCTTTGGAGCTCATTTTCATTTGTCCACCACGAGAAAGTAATGCAAATAAAATTGCTAAAGCACCTAAAATATATGCGCCATAAAAACAGGTACAACTGACGATAGCGCCGATTGCACACACGATAGATGCGGCTTCAAACATATTGACTTTAATGATTTTTGGTGGTTGTTGAAAGTTATAATTAAAATTTTGTTGTTTATTTTGTTCACCTTCAGGTGAATTTTCAAATGGGTTAAAATTTGGTTCCATATTGCATCCTTAATTTCATACTTTTCTTGAAAACATCATACCACTTCGTTTATAATATAAAAAGTGAATTTTTTATGAAAAAGTAATTTGAGAGGTAATTGAATGGATATTATTGCAAAACTTGCAGAAGAACTACAAATCAAAAAAGGACAAGCCGAAGCAGCGGTAAAACTCATTGATGAAGGAAACACCATTCCTTTTATTGCCCGTTACCGTAAAGAGGCAACAGGCGCATTAAGCGATGAGATTCTACGTAACTTATTCGAGCGTTTGACATATCTTCGTAACTTAGAAGATAAGAAGCAGACAGTACTTGCCAGCATCGAAGAACAAGGTAAGTTGACAGAAGAATTAAAAGCACAGATTTTAGCAGCAGAAACACAGGTGGCGGTAGATGACTTGTATCGTCCATATAGACCAAAACGCCGTACCCGTGCCATTATCGCAAAGGAAAAAGGCTTAGAACCATTGGCAAATATTATTATGCTTCAGATGTTAAAAACACCATTAGCAGAGGAAGCTGCCAACTATATCAACGAAGAAAAAGAAGTCCTGACAGCAGAAGATGCCATCGCAGGAGCAAAGGATATTATCGCAGAAATGATTTCTGATGATGCGGATTATCGTACTAGAATTCGTGACCTTACCATGAAAAAAGGTCGTCTGATTTCTACTGCCAAAGACAAAGAAGCAGAATCTGTATATGAAATGTACTACGAATATGATGAAGCTTTGACAAAAGTAGCAGGACATAGAACTCTCGCTATTAATCGTGGTGAAAACGAAAAAGTGCTTACAGTAAAAATTGAAGCACCAGTAGACGATATCATCGCATATCTCAATAAAAAGATAATCACACATGATGGAACAGAATGTGCAGAAACCATCAAAGAAGCCATTGTTGATGCATATGATCGTCTCATTGCACCTTCTATTGAACGTGAAATCCGTAATGACTTAACCGAAAAAGCAGAAGATGGAGCCATCAAAGTATTTGGTAAAAACTTAGAACAGCTTCTTATGCAGCCACCAATTGCAGGGCAGGTTGTACTTGGATGGGATCCAGCTTTCCGTACTGGTTGTAAATTAGCAGTTGTAGACCCAACAGGAAAAGTATTGGATACTACCGTTATTTATCCAACTGCACCACAAAACAAAGTCGAAGAAGCAAAAGCAGTATTAAAGAAACTGATTTCCAAATACAAAATCACATTGATTTCACTTGGAAATGGGACTGCTTCTCGTGAATCAGAACAGGTTATCGTATCTCTCTTGAAAGAGATTCCCGTACAGGTGCAGTATATTATCGTAAATGAAGCAGGAGCCTCTGTTTACTCTGCCAGCAAACTTGCAACAGAAGAATTTCCAAACTTCGATGTAGGACAGCGTAGTGCCACATCTATGGCTCGCCGTTTGCAGGATCCACTAGCAGAATTAGTAAAGATTGATCCAAAATCCATCGGTGTTGGACAGTACCAGCACGATATGAACCAGAAGAAACTTAGCGAAGCCCTTGGCGGCGTCGTAGAAGACTGTGTAAACAAAGTTGGCGTAGATTTAAATACGGCATCTGCATCTCTTTTGGAATACATTTCTGGTATCAGCAAAGTAATTGCGAAAAATATCGTAACCTATCGTGAAGAAAATGGTGCGTTCAAATCCAGAGCAGAGCTTTTGAAAGTTGCGAAACTAGGACCAAAAGCCTACGAGCAGTGTGC
>CAZDAP010000088.1:0-5950 GCA_964503585.1 uncultured Lachnobacterium sp.
TTCGTAGAAAAAAACAGTCATCTATGGTTGTTGCTATGAATATGGTAAAACATGGTGAAGCAGATGCGTTTGTATCTGCAGGTAGTTCAGGTGCTATTTTGGTAGGTGGCCAGACGATTGTAGGACGTATCAAAGGTATCAAACGTCCACCACTTGCACCTATTATTCCAACAGAAACAGGTATGTCATTATTGATTGACTGTGGTGCGAATGTAGATGCAAAATCAGAAAATCTGGTACAGTTTGCACAGATTGGTTCTATCTATATGGAAAATGTTATGGGTATTAAGAATCCAAAGGTTGCAATTGTAAACATCGGTGCTGAGGAAGAAAAAGGAAATGCGCTTGTAAAGGAGACCATTCCAAAACTTCATGAGTGTGAAGGCATCAACTTTATCGGTTGTATCGAAGCAAGAGAAATTCCACATGGTGGTGCAGATGTAATCGTATGTGAAGCTTTCGTTGGTAATGTAATCTTGAAACTTTATGAAGGATTAAGCCAGACTATGGTTGGTATCATAAAAAAAGGACTTATGAGTACATTAAAGAGTAAGATTGGTGCATTACTTGCTATGCCAGCTTTAAAGGAAACATTAAAAGAATTTGATTCAGCTAAGTATGGCGGAGCACCACTGTTAGGATTAAATGGTTTGGTAGTGAAAACTCATGGAAGTTCTAAAGCTACAGAAATCACAAATGCACTTTTCCAGTGTGTAACTTTCAAACAGCAGGATATTAACGGAAAAATTAGAGAACATATTGCAACAGAGGCAGCAGCCGAAGAAGAGTAGAAAAGGAGAAAACTATGGAATTCGAAAAAATCAAAAAAATTATTGCAGAATCATTAAGTGTAGAAGAAGATGAAATCACAATGGATACCACATTCATTGATGATCTTGGCGCAGATTCATTGGATGTTTTTGAAATTATTATGGCTCTTGAAGAAGAATTTGAAATCGAAATCTCAAATGAAGAAGCAGAAAAAATTGTTACAGTTGGAGACGCTGTAGAACAGATTAAAAAAGCTACAGCAAATTAATTTCGTAAGGAAATAGACTGTCGCATTTATGCGACAGTCTTATTTTGCGTTACAAGAGGAGAGTTAATATGTCAGATTTAAGAGAGTTTCAAAAGCTTATAGGATATCAATTTAAGGATGAGCAACTTTTGAGACAAGCATTGACTCATAGTTCATATGCAAATGAAAAACATTTAAAAAAACTTTCTGATAATGAGCGATTAGAGTTTCTTGGTGATGCAGTACTGGAACTTACTTCTAGTGAATTCTTGTATTCTCATTACCCAAAACTTACAGAAGGACAGTTGACAAAACTGCGTGCAAGTATCGTATGTGAGCCAACCTTGGCTATGTGCACAGAGGAATTGCACTTAGGAAACTATTTGTTCCTTGGTAAGGGAGAGGATCATACTGGAGGAAGACAGAGAAAATCTGTATTGTCAGATGCCATGGAGGCTGTAATTGGTGCCATTTATTTAGATGGTGGTTTTGCTAATGCAAAAGAATTTGTTTTGAAATATATTATGACAGATATTGAGCATAAACATCTCTTTTATGATAGCAAGACTATCCTGCAGGAAGTAGTGCAGGGAGAACATGAACAATTGAGTTATATTTTATTAGAAGAGCAGGGTCCTGATCATGATAAGACGTTTACAGTTGGTGTATTGATTGGTCAAAAACAAATCAGTACAGGAACAGGGCATACAAAGAAAGCTGCGGAACAGGAAGCTGCTTATCAAGCACTTTTACTGTTGAAACCAGCATTAGGAGAGTAAAGAATGTATTTAAAAAGTTTAGAGGTACATGGATTCAAATCCTTTGCCAATAAAACCGTATTCGATTTTCATAATGGTATTACAGGCGTAGTAGGCCCAAATGGTAGTGGTAAAAGTAACGTAGCGGATGCAGTTCGCTGGGTATTAGGTGAACAGAGCACCAAGCAGTTACGTGGTTCTTCTATGCAGGATGTTATTTTTGCTGGAACAGAGAACCGTAAACCATTGAGTTATGCATATGTTGCAATTACATTGGATAACTCTGACCATCAGCTTGCTATTGATTTTGAAGAAGTAACCATTGCCAGAAGATTATATCGTTCTGGTGAAAGTGAATATCTGATCAATGGAAATGTCTGCCGTTTAAAAGAGGTTACAGAATTATTCTACGATACTGGTATTGGTAAAGAAGGATATTCTATTATCGGACAGGGGCAGATTGACCGAATTTTAAGTGGAAAGCCAGAAGAAAAACGTGAATTATTCGATGAAGCTGCAGGTATTGTAAAATACAAAAAGCGTAAAGCAACTGCACAGAAAAAATTAGAAAACGAACGTGAAAATCTGGTTCGTGTAAATGATATTTTAGCGGAACTAGAACGTCAGGTTGGCCCATTAGAAAGACAATCTGAAAAAGCGAAGATTTACTTAAATAAAAAGAGTGAATTAAAAGAATATGATGTGAATATGTTCCTTTTAGAGATGGAACGTATTCAGCGCGATGAAAAAGAGTTGAAGGAAAAATATCGTATTGCCACTGGGGATATGGAAGAAACGACTGCGGCATACGAAAAAATTAAAGAAGAATATGAGACTCTGGAAGTATCTATGAAGGATATGGATGAGCGTATCAATTCTATTCGTGAAAATATGAGTCAGGCTACTGTAACCAAAGAAAAATTAGAAAGTCAGATTCAGGTATTAAACGAGCAGATTCATACAGCAGAAATGACAGATGAGCATTTGCAGAGTCGTCTGGTTGCTATTGAAAAAGACAAACAGGAACGATTGGAATCAAAACAGTCTTATGATGAGAAAAAGGCTGAATTAGATGAACAGTTGGCTGCAATTGAAGAAAAAAGAACTGCAGCGCAGACCCAATTAGAGCAGATTCAAGCAAAAATTGCAGAATGTAATAATGGTATCGAAAATGGTCAGAATGAATTGATTCGCATTTTAAATAATAATGCTACCATCAAAGGGGAACAGCAGAGATGTGATACCATGTTGGAACAGATTCAGATTCGTAAAGCAGAGTTAAATAAGAGATTGTTGGCTCGAAAAACAGAAGAAGAGGATTTGAATGCTGTATTAGAAACTTATGAAGCAGAATTTGCAAAAGCAAATGAACAGTTGATATCTTCAAGAGCGCAGGAAACGGATCTTTTAGAAAAAATCGTAGATTGGAAGAAAAAAGACCGTGAAAACACACAGAAGATGGAAGAAACACAAATAAACTTCCACAAACAGCAGTCTCGTTTGGAATCCTTAAAAAATATTGCAGAACGTTACGATGGATACGGAAACAGTATTCGTAAAGTTATGGAGCAAAAGGGTGAGCAGCCTGGTTTGTTGGGCGTTGTTTCAGACTTGATTCAAGTAGAGAAAAAATACGAAGTTGCTATTGAAACAGCACTTGGTGGAAATATCCAGAACATCGTAACCGAGGATGAGAATACAGCGAAAAAGATGATTGAGTTCTTAAAAAAGAATCGTCTTGGCCGTGCGACATTCCTTCCACTTACCAGTGTTAGCGCAAAAGGAAATCCAAAAAATGAAGCAGCAATGCATGAAAATGGTGTACTTGGTGTAGCCAATGAATTGGTACAGTGTGAAGATAAGTATCGAGAAGTTGCTGCATATTTATTGGGACGAGTATTGGTTGTGGATACCGTTGAGCATGCCATTGCCATAGCGAGAAAACATCATTATTCTCTACATATGGTTACATTAGAAGGTGAATACTTAAGTCCAGGTGGCTCTATGTCTGGTGGTGCATTTAAGAATTCATCCAACCTTCTAGCTCGTAATCGTGAAATCGAAGAATTGGAAAAGAGTGTTGTTGCATTAAGTAAATCATTGGAAGATATGCGTATGCGTAAAGAGGATATTGCAACGGCACTTGCCTTAAATGAAGAAGAACTTGTGACCGTAAAAGCCATGATTCAGGAACAGATGGTGGCACATACTGCGGCACAGATGAACGTTGACCGTGCACGTCAGCAGAAGACAGATAGTGATAATGCATTTGCAAGTCTGATGAATGAAAATGATCAGATGGATATTCAGATTTCTGAAATTCATGTTCAGAAACAGAAAATTATAGAAGCAGATGAGTTTGCAAAACGTCGTAAGGGTGAGATTGAAGAAGAAAGCAAGAACTTCCAGACTGTTTTAGAAGAACAGACTCAGTTGGAAGAAGCAGCAAAACAGACAGTTGCAGATATTACGATGGAAGAAAATGCAATCTTACAAAATGTACAGTTCGCCTTAGAAAACTTAAATCGTATCAATAGTGAAATCGAACGTCTTGATACAGAAAAAGCAGAACTTACAGATAATGTTGCGCTTGCAAAAGAAGATGTTGAAAAGAAACTTCATGATATTGAAGAAATTCGACTTACGATTACGGCATCTGTGGAATCTGTAAGTCATTTGCAGGAGCAGTTGGCAGAGAGCCTTACAAAGAAGGATCAGATGTCAGAAGAATATCGTGGTTTCTTCCAGAAGCAGGATGATATTTCAAAGCGTAAAAATAATTTGGATAAAGAAATCATGCGATTAAGCAATCAATTGGAGAAATTGGCAGAAGCCAGCGAGTTCCAGAATAATTACATGTGGGATGAATACGAAATCACACCACATGCTGCAGTGGAATTCCGTAAAGACTGCTATGATAATCTGGCAGAACTTAAAAAGATGATTGCTGAAATAAAAGATGATATCCGTAAATTAGGTGATGTCAATGTAAATGCCATCGAGGAATACAAAGAGGTATCCGAAAGATATCAGTTCTTAAAAGGACAGCATGATGACTTAATCGAGGCAGAACAGACATTATTGGGAATCATTGAAGAATTGGATAATGGAATGCGTAAGCAGTTTGAAGAAAAATTTGCTGAAATTCAGAAAGAATTTGACCGTTCCTTTAAACAGTTATTTGGTGGTGGACATGGTACATTGGAACTTGTAGAAGAAGAGGATATCTTAGAATGTGGTATTCGTATTATTGCACAACCACCAGGAAAGAAATTGCAGAATATGATGCAGTTATCTGGTGGAGAAAAAGCATTGACAGCGATTGCGTTGTTGTTTGCAATTCAAGCATTGAAACCATCCCCATTCTGTCTTTTAGACGAAATTGAGGCTGCGTTAGATGATTCTAACGTAACTCGATTTGCGCAGTATTTAAACAAATTAACACAGAATACACAGTATATTGTTATTACCCATCGTAGAGGAACCATGGCAGCGGCAGATCGTCTTTATGGTATCACTATGCAGGAAAAGGGTGTATCCGCGCTGGTATCTGTAAATCTGATTGAAAATGACCTTAGTGAGTAGAGGTGTGTTATGAGTGAAGAAAAGAAAGGCTTTTTTAGTCGATTAGTGGAAGGTCTTACAAAGACCAGAAATAATATTGTATCGGGAATTGATTCTATTTTTCATGGATTTTCCAAAATTGATGATGATTTTTATGAAGAATTAGAAGAAATTCTGATTATGGGAGATTTGGGTGTTCATGCAACAGAGAATATCTTGGAAGATCTTCGTAGAAAAGTAAAAGAAAATCATATTAAAGAACCAGCAGATTGCAAAGAATTTCTAATCGAAAGCATCAAAGACCAAATGAAGGTAGAAGAAACAGCGTATCGTTTCGAAGAAGAAAAATCCGTTCTTTTAGTGATTGGTGTAAATGGTGTGGGTAAAACTACTACCGTTGGAAAATTGGCTGGTAAATTAAAGGCTGCAGGCAAAAAGGTTGTAATTGCTGGTGCAGATACGTTCCGTGCTGCTGCAGGAGAACAACTAGCAGAATGGGCAAAACGTTCTGGCGTTGATATGATTGGCGGACCAGAAGGGTCTGATCCAGGAGCTGTTGTATTTGATGCAACAGCAGCTGCAAAAGCAAGAAACGCAGATGTTTTAATTG
>CAZDAP010000089.1:0-5940 GCA_964503585.1 uncultured Lachnobacterium sp.
GAAATGGTTTGGGATTGGCACTGGTGAAACGTGTAATTGATATATGTAAAGGAGAGATATCCGTAAGTAGCCGTCTGGGCGAAGGCAGCACTTTTACGGTACGTTTAAATAGAAGTAAAGATTAATACGATTGGGGCTATGATGCTTGCAGGTGTAAAGAAGGATTTTAAGGAGATGAAAGAGTATGCGGGATAGTAAAGAAATCTTTGAATATACATATTCGGCAGAGCAGCAGGCAGAAATTGAAAAAATCAAAAGTAAATATCTGCCTAAAGAAGATGATAAGTTAACACAATTACGTAAATTAGATGCTTCGGTTACTAACAAAGCAACTATGGTTGGTATCCTTGTAGGGTTGGTCGGTTGCTTTATGTTTGGTGGTGGATTGAGTATGGTGTTGGTTGTTGGTGTTGATATGCTGTTGCCAAGTCTTTTGTTGGGAATTCCAGGAATTCTTGCTATGGTAATGGCATATCCGGTATATAAAAAGATGATAGAGAAAGAACGTGAACGTATTGCGCCTCAGATTTTGGCATTGGCAGAGGAATTAGGCAGGTAATGCGTTGTATGATGTTTGAAAGATAGAAAGATTCAAAGAGAGAGGTGAAAGTATGGGATTACTATTCATAGCACCATGGTTACAGGTGGTGGGTATCGGTGTACCGCTACTGGGGTGTGTGGCATTATTTAAAAAAGAACAGAGTAAGGCTTCTATGAGTTTGTTGCTTACCAATGTTGGCTGTTTGCTTATTAACTGTATTTATTTGCTAATGCTGGGGGCAAAGACAGAAGAAGCTGCCTTAATGGCAAATAAGATTTTGTATCTTGCCAATACGTTGTTTTTCTTTGCTTTTATGTTATTTGTGGCTACCTATTTAAATTTAGGCTCACAAAAACTTCGCACAACCGTGTTGTCATGTTGGGCAGGCATAGAAATTTTGTTTTTATGTAATATTTTTATCGACGATCCATTACATGTAGTATTTTTTAAAATAGAAGTACAAATCATAGAACAATTTGGAATTACAATGGTTGAGACAATACCAAGTATATTGTATACGGTACGAAATTGTAGTTTGTGCATTATGCTTATTATTGGATTGATTATTACAACAATTCGTATGTTTAAAGTAAAAGCAAAAGAAGAAAGATACAATCTAGCACGTCTAAGCGGTGCACAGTTTGTGGTTTTGGCGGCATTACATTTAAGACTTTGGTTTGTTTTTCCATATGATTTGGTACCAATTTGCTCTTCTATATCGATTATGGCGATTGTTTTAGGGGTAATTCGAGGAGAATTCTTCTATGTCACAGATCAGGGACGAAACTGGGTTATAGAACATACGGAAAATGCTTTAATTATTACAGATAATCAGTATGGATATCTGGATGCCAATCCAATTGCAAAGGAATTGTTTCCAGAGTTAGCAGTATTAGAAAAAAGTGAGTTAGTCCCAAGTGATATTATTAAGATGTTCTACGACTATAGTTATTGTGTGGATGTAGAAGATAGACATTATGTAAAAGAAGTAGAGACCATAACGCAAAATAATAAAATCATTGGTTACAGCATGCTTCTTATTGATAATACGGATCACCATAAATTGATGGAACAGATTGAAGAAGAAAAAGAACGTGCAGAAGCGGAAAAGGAACGTGCAGAAGCAGAAATGGAACGTGCAGAAGCAGCGAACAAAGCAAAATCCGCGTTTATGTCCAATATGTCTCACGAGATTCGTACGCCTATGAATGCAATTGTGGGTATGACGGATATCTTACTTCGCGAAGATTTACCTGCAAGTACCAGAGAGTACCTAAATAATATTCGTAGTTCCGGTGACGCTCTTTTAACCATAATTAATGATATTTTGGATTTCTCAAAAATCGAAGCAGGACAGATGGATATTATTATGGATGAGTATGAGCCAATGTCATCTTTCCATGATTTATCTATGATCTTTTTGAATCGTATCGGGGATAAAGATGTTGAACTGCTTTATGACATTGATACTAATTTGCCAGAAAAATTGTATGGTGACAGACAGAGAATTCGTCAGATTATCATTAATTTAATGAACAATGCCATTAAGTTTACCGACGAGGGCTTTGTAAAACTTACAGTACAGACAAAGCCTATTGATGATGAAAATATAGAAGTAACCTATCTGATTCAGGATTCAGGACAGGGAATCAAAGAAGAAGATATAGGAAAATTATTTGGTACATATGCCCAAGTGGATAAAGAGAAAAATCACTATAAAGAAGGTACTGGTTTAGGACTTTCCATTTCAAAACAGATGGTTGAACTCATGGGCGGAACCATTGGTGTTACCAGTGAATATGGAAAGGGTAGTACATTTTATTTTACAATTCCACAGAAGGTATGTAGTGAACATCAAGCAGCAGTAGTTAAAGCAGATAGACTGGAAAGCACCGTGGTGTGTGGTTGGTTTATAAATCCTTTGTTAGAGGAGCAATATCGAAAATTGGTACAGGCTTATGGTGTCAAAATGGTGGATTCTCATGCATTTTGGGAAGGTAGTGAAAAGGCAAATATCTTATTTACAGACAATGCAGAGATGTTAACGATAGATTTGTGTGAAAAGATGAGTCAGTGTGATACGAAACTTTGTGTATTACAGAATCCAATGCAGCAGAATCTGTCGGATAAACGAGCAATGCTTGTAAATAAACCATTTTACAGTTTGAATTTCTGTCAGGTGCTAAATGGTGAGACAATCATCATGGAAAAAGAAGAGGATGCATTATGCTTTATGGCTCCAGATGCAAGAATTTTGATTGTAGATGACCATGAAATGAACCTGAAAGTTGCCAAAGGGCTGTTAGAACCATTAAAAATACAGATTGATACCGCAGAAAATGGAAAAGAAGCTATTGGCAAGGTGAAAAAGAAACATTATGACATTGTCTTTATGGACCATATGATGCCAGTTATGGATGGTGTGGAAGCTACTAAAGAAATCCGAGAAATGGAAGAATTGTATTATCAAGAACTTCCAATTGTTGCATTGTCAGCAAATGCCACAACAGAAGCAAGAGAATTGTTTGCTTCTAATGGTTTTAGTGATTTTGTTCCAAAACCTATTAAGTTAAAGGAATTATGTGGTTGTATACGCAAATGGCTGCCAGAAGAACTTGTGGTAACGGAAGGTGTAGAAGCCATGATGGCAGAAACGGCTTTGGCAAACGAGAGTAATGAACTTGTCATTGAAGGCTTAGATGTAAAAGAAGGTATTCAGAATTCTGGAACAAAAGAATTATTCCTTAGTTTATTAGGTGATTTTTATAAATTAATCGATCAGAAATCGACTAAGGTAGAAAAATGTCTTGCAGATGGTATGATTCGTGACTATACCATAGAGGTTCATGCATTAAAGAGCACAGCGCGAATGATCGGCGCCATGGAACTCTCCGAAAAATTTTATCGTTTGGAACAGTTAGGTAATGCTGGTGATGAAAAAACGCTAGCAATAGAGACGCCTGCTGTGTTATCATTATACCGTAGTTATAAGCCAATACTACAGCCATTCGCAAAGATGAATGAGCAGGAAAAAGCGGCAGTTCCAGTAGAAGAAATCGTTGCAGAATTAGATGTTTTAAAAAATGCAATGGATTGTTTTGATTTGGATGGAGCAGATGCAGCAATGCACAAACTAGAAGGATTCGCATTCCCAGAAGAATTGCAGCAGAAGGTGGAAGAGTTAAGTGCTTTTGTAGCAGATGTTGCGATGGAAGATGTGATGAATCTAGCAGATGAATTGGCAAAAGAATTGCAAAAATAGTCGTGAAAGGACTCGTATAATATGCATAATATTTTAGTTTTTACAGAAGTGCGTGGATATTTAAATATTTCCATGGAAGAGCAATTAAAGGAATTAAGATACAATATTGTAAATGTAGGTACTAGCGTCAATGATATCAATAATATAAAAGAAGATATTACAGCCATTTTAGTATATGCAGATGCAGAGTTGTTGAAAAAGCAGCAGTCGCTGATTTTCTTACGTGATAAAGCATTAGAGGATGATATTCCATTCTTTATTATTGGAGATGTAAATGAATTAGCAGAATTGCGTGGATTAATTCCAAAACAGTTAATTAAGAAGGAATATCAAAGACCAATTGATGTAAAAGAAGTCGTTAGTGAAGTGGATGAATACATAAAAACTTATGGAAATCATACAAAGAAAAAGGTATTGGTTGTAGATGATTCCGGAGCGATGTTGCGTAATGTAAAAGGATGGTTAGAGGGACGTTATCAGGTTATTTTAGCCAATTCAGGGACAATGGCGATTAAATACCTTTCTACCAATAGACCAGATTTAGTGCTTTTGGATTATGAGATGCCAGTTATTAATGGGAAACAGGTATTGGAAATGATTCGTTCAGAATCAGAATTTAGTGATATTCCGGTAATGTTTCTTACAAGTAAGAATGATAAAGAAAGTATCCAGCAGGTGCTTAGTTTAAAACCAGAAGGATATATTTTAAAGACCACAAAGCCAGAGCAGATTGTACAGATGATTGACGAGTTTTTCCAAAAACAAAAATTTTTATAAACAAAAGAATCCTCCAAGAAAGTTGAGGTGAGACTATGAAAAAATCAATTCAAAATAAAATTATTTTTCTTATATTAATCGTAATATTGTTTTCAAGTCTTACAATTGGTGGATGAGATTAATGCAGGGTTTGAATCCCTTGTACTGCGAATTGCAGGAAGCATTGCAATTACCGTAGTAGTCTTTGTTTTTATTACAATTCAAATCGCAAAGACCATTATCCGCCCGTTGAGGGAGTTGGATAAAGTCGCTCAGGATATTGCCCAAGGGCATTTGGATGTAGATATACAGGTTGCTTCAGATGATGAAGTTGGAACATTAGCAGAGAGTTTGAAAGAGACAGCACGTCAGTTGAAAATAAAGATTAATTATATTAATAATCTGGCTTTTTCAGACAAACTGACAGGAATTAAAAATCATACGGCGTATATGCAGGAAGTCATATATCTAAAGAATGATATTCTACAGAAAAAAGCTGCGTTTTCATTGTTTGTTATTGATGCAAATGGATTAAAGTATATCAATGACAACTACGGACATGAGATGGGAAACGAGTTAATTATAAAAGTAACGCAGATGATATCGGATGTATTTGGAAATGACAATCTATACCGTATCGGTGGTGATGAATTTGCAGTTGTTTGTTATAATATCTCGGATGCTGAATGTGAAACTTATGAAAAACGCTTTGAAGAGATGGTAGAAAATCAAAAAGGTAAAATATGGGCTGCGGCTTCTATTGGACATGCAACTTATAATGAAAAGATAGATAGTAATTATGAGAGCGTATTTAATCGTGCGGATGAAGATATGTATGAAAATAAAGTTCGCATGAAGAAAGAAGGCAAGACCAGCCGAGTAACAGAATAGAATATGGAATAGAAGATAGTGCGTAAAATATATTAACACGAGAGCGGTTTGCATTTATAATAATATCAATATATTTGGCACAAAAGCGAGGCATTTTTCATGACATTAGAACAGGCTTTAAAAGAAATCGAACGATTAAATTTAGTAATCGAAGCAAAAGACAAAGAATTAGAAGACCTTCGTAAGAAGAAAAACGCAGGCAGAAAGAAAAACAATGCACAGTGGCAAGCATCTTACAATGCATTTGTGGAATTATACGAACAGGGCTTAACTATGGTTGAAATCGTAGAACGTTCCGAATGCAGCCGCAGAACCTGCTATCGTTATAAAACATATTATGATAATATGAAGAAACTGGAAAAACCAGCGGACTTAGAATATTAATCGCAAATTATAAGGACTCAGATTTATCTGAGTCCTTTTCTTATATCTATTGTAAACGTCAAACCATACGCCTGACATAAATTTTAACGCCGCTGTTTTTAGCGGC
>CAZDAP010000090.1:0-5877 GCA_964503585.1 uncultured Lachnobacterium sp.
TATCTATGTTTTGGAGGAAACAAAATGAGTTTTTTAGGTTTAGACACATATGAATTGATACAGGAGCAGGAGTTAAATGATATCCATTCGAAGGGATATGTACTCCGCCATAAAAAGAGCGGTGCGCGTATCGCTCTTATTTCCAATGACGATGATAATAAAGTTTTTTATATTGGGTTTCGTACTACACCACAGGATAGAACTGGAGTGCCACACATTATTGAGCATTCCGTACTTTGTGGTTCAGACAAATTTCCAGTAAAGGACCCATTTGTAGAATTAATTAAAGGATCTCTGAATACATTTTTAAATGCCATGACATATCCAGATAAGACCATGTATCCAGTGGCTAGTTATAATGATCGGGATTTTAAGAACTTAATGGATGTATATTTGGATGCAGTATTACATCCAAATATCTTGAAATACGAAGAGATTTTCAAACAGGAAGGATGGCATTATGAATTAGAGGATAAGGATGCGCCTCTTACTATTAATGGCGTTGTTTATAACGAGATGAAGGGGGCTTATTCTTCCCCAGATGAAATTTTGCAAGGACTTATTTTTGAAGAACTTTTCCCAGACAATACTTATAGTAAAGATTCAGGTGGAGATCCAGAATATATTCCAGAACTAACTTATGAAAAGTTTTTGGAATTTTATAAGAGGTATTATCACCCATCCAATTCATATATTTATTTGTACGGTGATTTTGATATCAAGGAACGTTTGGAATGGATGGACAAAGCATATTTGTGTAATTACGATGTGCTGGAAATTGATTCTAGAATCGAAGAGCAGGAATCCTATGCACAGGTAAAAAATATTACCAAAAAGTATCCAATTTCTTCGGAAGAAAATGAAGAAGATAATACCTATCTTGCATACAGTAAAGTCGTTGGCAAGGCTACGGATAAGGTGTTAAATCAGGCATTTACGGTATTGGATTATGCATTGATTAGTGCACCAGGCGCACCAGTTCGTCAGGCTTTGATTGATGCAGGTGTTGGGCAGGATGTATATGGTGCCTTTGATGATGGCATATTGCAGCCAACCTTTGGTATTTATGCCAAGAATGCAAATCCAGAAGACAAAGAGCGTTTTGTACAGATTATTGAAGATACATTAAGACAGGTGGTAAAAGAAGGGGTAAAAGAGTCTTCTATTTTGGCATCTATCAACAGTACAGAATTCCGCTTCCGAGAAGCTGATTATGGATCATTTCCAAAAGGATTATTCTATGGTTTATACTGCATGGCTACTTGGTTGTATGATGATACTCAGGTATTTAATCAGTTGGAAATGCTGGATGTGTTCCAGTTTTTAAGAGAGCAGGTAGGCACAGGATATTATGAAGAATTGATTCAGAAATACTTGCTTGATAATCCACATGGGGTTGTTGTTGCATTGGAACCAGAAAAAGGACTAAATAGCAAAAATGAAGAAGCATTAAAAGAAAAACTTGCAACATATAAGGCAACACTTTCCGAGGATGAATTGGAACAGTTAGTTCAGGATACGCTTCATTTGAAAGCATATCAGGATGCGCCTTCTTCAGAAGAAGATTTGATGAAGATTCCAATGCTGGAACGAAAAGATATGCGTAAGGAAGTAATGCCTTATTTGAATGAAGAGAAAGCCATCGGTGATGTGCCAGTATTGTTACATGAAATCGAAACAAACGGCATTGACTACATTAGTTTTCTGTTTGATGCTGAGGATGTTTCAGCAGAAGATTTGCCATATTTAAGTATTGTACGTGGTTTGCTTGGATATATGGATACAGAAAATTATTCCTTTGCAGAACTTTCCAATGCAATTAATATTCATACAGGTGGAATGAGTAACAGTTTAACTGCATTCCCAGAGGCAAAAGAGAAAATCAATCCTCATGTTCGTTATGAATTTAAAGTTCGTGTATTGGAAAATAAATTAGAAGAGGCGATGACTCTTTTAAAGGAAATTATCCATACTACAAAATTAGATGATGTAAAACGATTGACAGAAATTCTGGCACAGACAAAATCACGTATGCAGAGTATGCTTAGTAACTCTGGACACATCGTGTCTGCAACCAGAAGTATGGCTTATTTCTCTGAATATGCATTTTATCAGGAAGTGACAGCTGGTGTTAGTTTCTATAAATCTGTTTGCGAGATGAATGAGATGGTAAAAACACAGCCAGAAGTTCTCATTGCAAGAATTCGTAAAGCACTTGCGCAGGTTATCGGAAAAAGTCGTCTGATGATTAGTGTTACAACTACTGCAGACTGTTACGAAAAAGCCATTCCTGTTTTAGAAAACTTTATTGATACACTTCCAGAAGGAACTCCAAAAGGAGAGGTAGTTACAGGAACACTTGGTAAGAGAAATGAAGGATTTACCGATGCATCTGCTATTCAGTATGTATCTCGTACCGGAAGTTTGAGAGAACATGGTTTCAAACACACGGGAGCATTATATGTGTTAAAAATGATTCTCAGTTACGAATATCTGTGGATGAATGTACGTGTAAAGGGCGGTGCATATGGCTGTTCAAGTACTTTTTATCGTTCGGGTGAAGTAAGTTTCTCTTCTTACAGAGATCCAAATCTTCGCAAGACCAACGAAGTATACGAAGGTATTCCAGAATACCTCCGTCAGTTCACTGCAGATGAAAGAGAAATGACAAAATATATTATTGGAACGCTTGGTAGCATTGATACACCAATGAACCCAGAAGCGAAAGGACATCGTTCTTTGACTGCATATTTGAAAAATATTACGGAAGAAGAAATTCAGAATGAACGTAATGAGATTTTAACTGCGACACAGGAAGATATTCGTGGACTTGCAGATGCAATAGAAGCAGTGCTTTCGGATGGAAACTTCTGTGTAGTTGGAAATGAAAATAATATTCGTAAAGAAGAGAATATGTTTATGAATATCCAAGGTTTACTGGAATAAAACAAAAGGTGAAAATATGAACGCAAATTTTAAATCAGGTTTTGTAACCATTATTGGAAGACCAAATGTGGGAAAATCCACACTTATGAATCGCTTGATTGGACAAAAGATAGCTATTACATCCAACAAGCCACAGACAACAAGAAATCGTATCCAGACTGTATATACAGATATGGAAAAGGGGCAGATTATTTTCTTAGACACACCTGGTATTCACAAGGCAAAAAATAAATTGGGTGAATACATGGTAAATGTGGCAGAAAAAACTTTAAACGAAGTAGATGTGATTCTTTGGCTGGTAGAGCCATCCAATTTTATTGGTGCAGGAGAACAGCACATTATTGAACAGTTAAAAAAAGTTAAGACTCCTGTTATTTTGATTATCAACAAAATTGATACAGTAGATAAAGATGCAGTATTTGAGTATATTGATACTTATCGTAAAGTATATGATTTTGCAGAAATCATTCCTACCTCTGCTTTAAGAGGAAATAATACAGATGATATTATTGACAGTATTTTTAAATATTTAACCTATGGTCCTCAGTATTATGATGAAGATACGATTACAGATCAGCCAGAACGTGCTATCTGTGCAGAAATCATTCGTGAAAAAGCATTACATGCTTTAAGTGATGAGATTCCTCACGGTATTGCAGTTGGAATTGATCAGATGAAAGAACGTAAAGGTATCATAGATATTGATGCAACAATCGTTTGTGAAAGAGATTCTCATAAGGGAATTATCATTGGAAAACAGGGTGCTATGTTAAAGAAAATTGGTACCAATGCCAGATATGAAATGGAACGCCTCTTGGATACAAAGGTGAACTTAAAACTTTGGGTTAAAGTTAAGAAAGATTGGAGAGATAGTGATTTCTTAATCAAGAACTTTGGCTATCGAGATGATCAATAATTTTTCCAAATTTTTTCGGGGATATTTACAGTTACATTGCAAAACCTAACAGTAGTGGAGGGAATTGCAATGGAGAAATCATGGGAAAACTTTTGGACAACAGGAAAAGTAGAGGACTATTTGACCTATCGTAATGCAGAAAAGGAAGAAAGGGTAGATGGGACAGTCAGTAGTTGTGACGGGAATGGTGCTTTCCACCATGCCGATTTCGGATTACGACAAAAGAATAACGATTTTGACCAAAGAACGAGGTAAAATTACTGCATTTGCCAGAGGCGCCAGACGACCGAACAGTCAGCTTCTGGCAGCAACCAACCCTTTTACCTTTGGAGAGTTTGAACTTTTCGAGGGAAAGAGTTCTTATAATGTATCCAAAGTCAACGTACATAATTATTTTCGCGACTTGGCTGGGGATGTAGATGCTGCTTATATGGGATTTTACTTTTTGGAGTTTGCGGACTATTTTTGTCAGGAGAACAATGACGAGAAAGAGATGCTAAAACTTTTGTATCAGTCGTTGCGAGCATTGGAGAGTGGAAAATTTACCAGTGATTTTGTGCGTGTGGTGTTTGAATTAAAGGCCATGACTATAAATGGTGAAGGTCCTACCGTCTTTGAATGTATGCATTGCAAGACCAAAGAGAATTTGATATATTTTTCAGTGTGGCGTGGCGGTATCTTTTGTCCAAACTGCAAGCATGGACAAAAGACGAGAGAAATTCATGAATCAACACGTTATGCCATGCAGTTTATAGTTTCGTCAACCATTGAAAAATTGTTTACTTTTCAATTATCGGAAGAAGTTTTAGCAGAGTTCAAGAGAATTATGAAGAGTTATATGAGTACATATGCGAAGCATACTTTTAAGTCTTTGGAAATTATTGAAGAACTGATGTTGAAATAAAAACAGTAAAAGTGTATAATAGTTTAGATTATTTTATTTTGTTTGGAGGAAATATGGCAAAGAAGAAAACCAACAAACGTAAACGCTCAAGAGCAGCGAGACAAAAACAGAAACTTATGATTACAGGCGGATTGGCAATTGTCCTGGTGCTTGTGATTATCATCGCAGTATTTGTATTAGGAGGATGTAGTACATATGAATCTTCAACAAATACAGTGTATGTATTAGAAAATGGAAAAGTTGTTTCCAACAGTGTAGAAAACTTCGATGAAGATGTGTATAGCAAGAGTGATTTAAAGAGCTATATTAAAGAAGTAGTGAATACATATAATGCGGAAAATGGAAATACGGTGAAACAGAAATCTTTGAATGTGAAAAACGGAGTAGCGACTCTCGTTATGGAATATGCCGATGCAGAGGTATATGAAGATTTTGAAGGAACAGAAATTTTCGTAGGTTCCATTGCAGATGCAGTAGCAGCAGGCTATACATTTGAAGGAGAGTTTGCGAACGTAGCAGACGGTGCTCCAACGGCTTGTACTTCAGAAGAATTTTTATCTGGCGATTATCAGGTTGTTATCATCAAGTCGAATGTAAATGTTTCTTTGGATAAAGGACAGATTTGTTATGTGTCAGCAGTAAATACAGAATCTGCAAAAGATGGAGTTGTTGTAATTAAAGATGGTGCAAATCTTTTGGCAACAGCTAGTGTTGAAGATACAGAGGCTCTTATTCAGGATACAGAATCAGATGGAGCAATCTCCGAGGATGAACTTCTTTCTGGAGAAGATGCAGGAGTTGTCTTTGATTTCGGTGATGCAGAAGAAACTGCTAACCAGTACAGCAGTGTTTATACATATATTATTTATAAATAATCTTAGATAGATAAAAGAGAAAGTAGAGGAATAGTTTATTATGGAAAAGACTATGGAAAAAATCGTTCAGGTAGCAAAGGCTAGAGGATTCGTTTATCCTGGCTCAGAAATTTATGGCGGCCTTGCAAATACATGGGATTACGGTAATCTTGGTGTAGAATTAAAGAACAACGTAAAACGTGCTTGGTGGCAGAAATTTATTCAGGAAAACCCATACAACGTAGGTGTTGACTGTG
>CAZDAP010000091.1:0-5797 GCA_964503585.1 uncultured Lachnobacterium sp.
TAACACATACCTTGAAAAGCTTACGGGTCTGTGCTTCTACACCCTTGCTACCATCAATAACCATTACTGCAGAGTCAGCTGCCATAAGGGTACGATAGGTATCTTCCGAGAAGTCCTGATGTCCAGGGGTATCCAAAATATTGATACAGTATCCATCATAGTTAAACTGCAAAACAGAAGATGTTACTGAAATACCTCTCTGCTTTTCGATTTCCATCCAGTCAGAAACCGCATGACGTGCAGTTGCTTTTCCTTTTACACTACCAGCTAAATTGATAGCACCACCATATAATAAGAACTTTTCTGTTAAAGTAGTCTTACCAGCATCCGGATGGGAAATAATCGCAAACGTACGTCTTTTTTCTATTTCTTTTCTTAAGTTACTCACCTAAAGTTCCTCCAAAATATCGAACTAAATCTGTTTTTCGCATCCATTAATCATGCAAAAATGCACCGTTTCATAGTATACCTTACATTTATTCGCATTTCAACGAATTTTTATTCTCTTTTTGTATTTTTTGCAGGATTTATTCAGCAGAAGAAGTATTTAGAGGAGTAATGACTATTTTATCCGCTGATACCCCAGTCTTTCTCTTTACAATATCCTCAACCTGAGCACGTTTTGCATCCGTAATCTCACCCATATCCAACACAACATCACAACTATTATCATTGATACTTACTACTACATTGGTAAATCCTTTTGCCTCTAAAAGCATTTCTGTATTGGCTTCCATTTCTGCGATTTCCGTCAATTCCACCATCTTATTAATAGCATCCTGTTTCGCCTCTTCAGAAAGTTGTTCGTTGTTGATAATCTCCATAAGGGCTTCGCGGTTCTCCGAACGTACCTGCTCACGATTCAATTTCATGGCTGTTGCATAATCGGTAACATTGATAATATTTCCAGTCAAAACAGATTCCCCAGGATTTAATTCATCTTCCGTATTAGATGCAATTTCTGTCGTTTCTTCATTCCAAACTAATTTATCCCAAAGACTATCATCTGTGTTTTCTTCATTTGCTTCTCCACCCGCATTCGCTTCCTGACTGGATGGATTTAAACTAATACCTGACTTGTCATAACTTATGTACCCTGCAATTGCAATTAATACTGCTAATGTCGCAATTACGACTTGATTTTTACGAATTTTCTTTTTCACTGGTTCCCCTCCTGTGACGACATTTTTACTATACTTATCTTATGCGCGTCTACTGAAAATAATGCCTTAACTGCCTCCAAAATTCTTGCTTCTACCGATGCATTTCCTGCTCCTTCCGCTACTACAACCACACCACAAACTTTTTGCCCTTGGTTATCCGAATCAAACAGACTACTACTGGTACTTTCCGTTGTTATCATTACTTTCACCTTCCCTACACCTTCCATGGCCGATAACACACTCTCCAATTTTTCTTCCAAATCATCTTGATTTGTATCTGTGGTTTCATACTCTGTATTTTCCTCCAATGAAGATGTTGGAACCAAAAGTACCAATACTAACAATCCAACTAAAATAAAAACAAAATATTTACTCCCCTTCTCCTTCAAAAAAGAAATGTTCAAAGATATTTTCCTCCTTGCTCATATCAAACTCTTCTATTTGTACATCAAATGCAGTAAATACCTCATTGATAAGATTTGGTTCCTCTGCAGTAAATAATTCTAATATGGGGCGAAGCAGCAACACTATCATAAATATTCCTACAAAATGCTGTATATAAGACTTATATTCATCCTTTGGAACAAGATAGGATATCACCATTAGCACCAACATAAATACATAATAATTTTTTAAAAATTCCAACATTTTTCTTTCCTAATAAATAAAACTCGTTGCTACTGTAACTATGGAAAACAAAACAAAAAACAACATCATGGAATACAGAACCATTTTCAAATACAAATCACAACCTCGTGCAACCCCAGAAACACATTCGGTAAGTCGTTTATCCGCAATCGGCTGTAGTGTCACCGAAAGCACATGGTACAACAAAGAAAAACAGCCTATTTTTAGCACTGGTATTATGGATATAAAAAATAGGATTACGAGACCAATAACACCAACACTGTTTTTTATCAGTAGACCACAACTAAATATAATTTCGCCGATAGATCCAAGCGTTCCCCCAATTCCAGGAATTGACGACATACCCGAAAGTAATACATTGTCTGCCAAACGATCTTTTGCTGGAGTTAAAAGTGACTGAACAACGCTAAGTCCGATGACACCACCAAAAGCAACTTTTAAAATTAATCCCATTGCTTTTTCCAAAAGCTCTGCCAGTTTCGATAATTTATCTTCATCAAACAGATTATTTAAAAACCAAATCAACACAAAAACATGAATCAAAGGCATCAAAAAACTTTTCATTATAAGTTCTATTATATAAACCAGAAAAAAAGCAATTTCATATAGATAAGCCCCTGTTACGCTATTACCAGTAAATACCAATGTCATTGCATAAGTGGGAATCAACGCATTTAGAAACGTAATAAGGCTATTGATTCCTTCCAATGCAATCTCCTTTACAAAAAAGAAGGACTGCATTAGTAATACCATTAATACTGTATAAATCATTAAAAAACCCACATCCGATATGTATCTATTTTTCGTAACCAATAGTCGATGCACAATAGAAAACAGTATAGAAAACAATAACATTTTTATAAATATAGGCTTAGCAACTGACAACTCATATAAAATCGAATCAAATACCAAACCACAGATATTTTCTTTATTGAGTGCCTCAATTCCGTTTAAACTTACTTGAGCAACCAATTCCTCAAACGTCATTTTTGTTCGCATATGCCCATATAAAAATTCGTTTAAGGAATCAAAATCAAGTGCTTCAATGATTTCCTCTAAATAGTTTTCTGCTTCCGACATAATTCCCCATTTCAATACACTCAAACTCATAAAAACAACTCCAATGTCTCTATTAAAAACACTAGTCCAGGAATGCTTAAAACCACGATAGATATTTTTGCAAATAATTCAATCATACTTGCAATCGATTGTTGCCCTGCATCTTTACATATAGAAGATGCAAATTCTGCCACATAAGCAATTCCCAGCATTTTTAAAAGTTGCATATAATAAGTCTCTTCCATAGCAACCATTTCCAATAGTTCAGACAGAAAATCTATTACCACAGTAATCTGTGACAAAATGTAATAAAATATGAGTATCCCTGCCATACATCCTATAATAACAGCAATCTCTGCCCGTTCTTTTTTTATAAACGTAGCAAAAACGGCTGCTACGATACCCATCAATCCAATCTTTAAAATACCACTCCCTCCTTATCCCATCATAAAAAGAGTTTCCATGGTTTGAAACAATTCACTGATATAAGGCACGACCCAAAACATTACAATGACTAAACCTACCAACGTTAATAAAAATGCCTGTTCATCCCTGCCACTTTGTTTTAGTACCTGCGCTAATATAGTTACAATAATCCCCACTGCCGCGATTTTAAAAATAATTGCAATATCCATGTTTGTCCCCGATCTACACAAAAATAATCATTAGCATAATTCCACCAAGTACACTTACCGGAACCCACACTTTTCTCTCCTGCACGTTCTTTTCCTTTTCTTTTTTCTTTTGTATTTCTAGTTCACATATACTCTTTTTTAGAAAGGATATATTTTCTTCCTTTTTGGTTCCAAAAAATCCAACTCCTGCATTTTCTAAAATTTGAAAACTTTCTTCTGTAAAATCCCATTCCCTTTTCTTCTCTCCCAGCACATTTTTCCACACTTCAATCCCCATAGGATACATACACATAGCCAGTTGATTAGCGACCTCTTGTAATGTTTCGTTCAAAACCTTATCTTTTGACCTGTATTCTTTAAAATATGTTGTAATTCTTATCTTTTCATTTTCCATTGCAAACACGCACTTTTGTAAAAATAGCAGAACCTCATCCAACCTCTTTTCTCTTTCCTTTTGCATTTCCAGCCAGTTATACAAACATCCTGCAATTCCCACAAAAAACATAAGGATTCCTATTGCATTTCCCATAACTTCTTTCCTTGTCCATCATAGATACAAAACGAACGTTGCCCACTTGAAAGCCGAATCAACTCTACAAATCGTTGGATTGCCCCCGTTTCTATACAGCTACGAATCATAGGATTCCGAAGCACTTGCTCCATATCTCCTGCATGCATAGTTCCTAATATCTTGACCCCCGAACAACGCATCTGTTCTAACAATTCAAACTCCTCTTCTTTTCCCAGTTCGTCTACTGCAATCACTTCTGGTGACATAGAACGAAGTAGCATTTTCATTCCAATTTCTTTTGGACAAGCATCTAAGACATCCGTACGTTTTCCCAAATCATTTTGTGCTTTCCCATTTACACAGGCTGCAATTTCTGAACGCTCATCTACAACACATATTTTTAACCCTGAATGCACTTCATCTCCATTCGAAAGAATACGTATGGCATCTCGTAAATATGTAGTTTTTCCAACACCTGGTGCTGCAAAGAAAATGGTATTGTAAATAGATTCTCCACATCTTAGATGTGGAATAATCTGTTTTGAACAGTCTTTCCTTTCATGGGCAATACGTATATTCAAACCACCAATATCAATGATGTTTGTAATTTGTGGTTCCTTGGTGTCCCTTAATGCCTCATAGGTTGCATGTCCCGTTATCCCAATACGATGGCCACCCGAAAAGGTAATGTATCCCTGCTTTAGTTCTTCCTCCATGGCATAAATGGAATAGCCAGTAATGTAATTTAACATTTCATCCAAACACTGCCTGTCTATCATACTGTCGTAATTTCCCAGCCATTCGTTGTGATTTCCGTAAATGAGTTCTACCGGCCAGCCGATTCTTACACGGATTTCCTCTAACCCATCCCAATTTATCTTTCGCATACGCGGTCTTATACTTGTCGGAAACACCGTTATCAATCCTTTGACCATTTTGATTCTCCTTTTCAAAGTAAAAAATAAGACATAGGCAATTTCACCTATGTCTTATATATATGACTTGTCTTAACTTTTATGACTATTTATAAACATTATTTTATATAATGAATGCACTTCTCGTCGTACTGATCTCTTGCTTCTGGTTCTTCTGCTGGGTGACCAATATAAATCACATTCAGCGGAATTTGCTTTTCGTCAAGTCCTAAACATTTTCGAACTCTTTCTTCTGCACGTTTCTGTGGATGAATACCACACCATACTGCACCAAGTCCTAAATCTGTCACACGAAGCAAGATATTTTCTGTAGCAGCACTACAATCCTGAATCCAATAATCTGCCATCTGCAAAGGCAGAGCTCTGGATAAATTTCCGCAAACTACAATTGCCAGTTTTGAAGAAAATTTCGAGAATTTGGATGCAGACTTTAATTCTTCTAATTTTTCTTCATTTGTCACCACATAGAAATCCCATGGTCTTCTATTACAAGCACTAGGACCACTCATGGCTGCATGAAGCAACTCTTCAATCATCTCATCTGATACAGGTTCTTCTGTAAACTTTCTAACACTTCTTCTTTTTAATAATACTTCTTTTAATTCCATGATTTACCCCTTCAAATTTAATCTAACTTTTTATACTTCGTTTTCAAAAGCCATCCCTGATCAATAATTTTTAACTCTTCTTTGAACCTTATATGAAGACAAACTGCATCATTTGTTTGCTGGATATGTTCCACATGTCCTTTATAAAATAAATTACATTCTCTCAGGTGCTTCAAAACCAAGCATATCAATACATGTTTCCAACACACTCTTTGTTAAGCAAAGTAAGCCAATGTAT
>CAZDAP010000092.1:0-5662 GCA_964503585.1 uncultured Lachnobacterium sp.
ATTTGTATGCAAATAATATCACCAATGTCCATGTATATTCCATGAATAAACCAGACGTGGCAGAAAAGATACAGAGTAATCTTTCCGATATTTTGGGAAAATAACATGAGTGTAATAACAAGAAATTATAAAGAACCACCCATTTGTGAAAAAGAAATATTAAGATATGCAGGCTGTAAGAATTCGGATACGGAACTCTTACAGCTTTTGCGCACTTGTTTGAATGAGGTGCGGGATAAGTTAAACTATAAAATATGTTACAGAGAGTTAGCCGTATCCATTTCAGAAGAAACCTGTGATTTTGAATGTTTACGTGTGCAATCACGGGATTTAAGCAAGAACCTGCAAGGGTGTGACAGAGTTGTTGTTTTCGGAGCAACACTAGGTGTGGACATGGATCGTCTGATTGCAAAATATAGTAGAATTTCTCCATCTAAGGCGTTGCTCTTACAGGCAATTGGTGCAGAGCGTATTGAAGCCTTGTGTGACACCTTTTGTGAAGAACTTGCGAAAGAAAAAAATGTGATATTAAAACCACGTTTTAGTCCTGGGTATGGAGACCTTCCTTTGGAGGTGCAAAGAGAACTCTTTGGAATTTTGGATTGCTCCAAGAGAATCGGACTTTCTCTCAATGATAGTCTGCTCATGTCACCGTCCAAGTCAGTCACTGCTTTTGTTGGTTTTGTAGAATCATCAAAAAACATGGAATCCGTGAATGTAACAAAAATAAATAAATGTGCTGCTTGCAGCAAAATAGATTGTGAATATAGAGGTGTGTAATGGCGTTTAAAGAATTTTTGAAAAATAATATCGTTTGTCTGGATGGTGGAATGGGGACATTGCTTCAGGCCAGTGGATTAAGACCTGGTGAACATCCTGAAGGGTGGAATATTAGTCATCCAGAGGTGATTACGAATATTCATAAAAATTATTATGATGCAGGAAGCAACGTAGTTTCTACCAATACTTTTGGTGCAAATATCCTTAAATTTCAGCCAGAAGAGTTAGAGAAAATCGTAAAAGCGGCTTTTGAAAATGCGAGAGCAGCGAAAGAACAGAGTGTTTCAACAAAAGAAAAATTCATTGCATTGGATATTGGACCAACAGGGAAATTATTAAAACCTCTAGGAGATTTGGATTTTGAAGATGCAGTAGCAGTATTTGCAGAGACCGTAAAACTAGGTGTGAAATATGGTGCTGATCTTATTCTAATCGAAACAATGAATGATAGTTATGAAACAAAAGCGGCTCTTTTGGCAGCAAAAGAGAATAGTGACCTTCCAGTGATTGTATCCAATGCATATGGAGAAGATGGAAAACTTATGACTGGAGCCAACGCAGCAGCCATGGTTGCCATGGTAGAAGGCATGGGCGCAGATGGGATTGGCGCAAACTGTTCCCTTGGTCCAAAGCAGCTTCGCGGTGTGGTAGAAGATCTTTTGAAGAATGCATCTATTCCAGTGGTGTTAAAGCCAAATGCGGGACTTCCAAAGTCTGTAAATGGACAGACTGTTTTTGATGTAACAGCAGAGGAGTTTGCAGATGAAGTGGCCACATTGGTAGAAAAAGGTGTCCGCGTAGTGGGTGGATGCTGTGGAACTACACCAGATTATATTGCAGCTTTGAATCAGAAAACAAAGCATTTGAAACCAGTGGAACTTTCAGAGAAAAATATTACGGTGGTATCGTCCTATACCCATGCGGTTACATTTGAAAAAGCACCGATTCTGATTGGGGAACGTATCAATCCAACTGGGAAAAAGCGTTTTAAACAGGCATTATTAGAAAACGACATCGATTATATTCTTACCGAAGGCATCAAACAGGAAGAAAAAGGCGTGCATATCCTTGATGTAAATGTAGGATTACCAGATATTGATGAAGTGGAGATGCTGAAAACTGCAGTATGTGAATTGCAGGCAGTTACAGATTTACCATTGCAGATTGATACATCCGATGTGGCAGCCATGGAGGCGGCACTGCGTCGTTATAATGGAAAAGCCATGGTAAATTCCGTAAATGGAAAACAGGAGAGCATGGAAGCCATTTTCCCTCTTGTAAAAAAATATGGTGGATTAGTGGTTGCACTTACGTTAGATGAGGGAGGAATTCCAGAAACAGCAGAAGGAAGAGTAGCCATTGCAGAAAAGATTTTGGCTACGGCGAAAACCTATGGAATTGACAAAAAAGATATTATTTTTGATACCTTGGCCATGACCATTAGTTCCGGTACATCTGCGGCGAACACTACATTAAAGGCATTACATCACATTCGACACGAACTGGGATGTCATACATCTCTTGGTGTATCCAATGTTTCTTTTGGTTTGCCTTATCGTGATGCCATAAACGGAACTTTTTTTGCAATTGCGCTTGAAAATGGTCTTTCTGCAGCGATTATGAATCCATATTCTGTAGATATGATGAAGACCTATTATACCTATAAAGCATTAAAAGATATGGACGAAAACTGTGCACAGTACATTGAAGCGGCTCCTTCTTTAACTGTTTCTGTAAATGCAGTAGTAACCGAGACAAAGAAAACTACGGAAGAATACAAGTCCCAGTTGCAGAAAGCGGTTATAACAGGTTTGAAAGAGAAAGCAGGGGAACTTACGAAAGAACTATTAAAAACAGCAGCCCCTCTTGATATTGTACAGAATGAAATTATTCCTGCATTAAATGTTGTAGGTAAGGGATATGAAAATAAAACCGTTTATTTACCTCAGCTTCTTATGAGTGCGGAAGCGGCAAAAAGTGCTTTTGAAAAGATTAAAACATTTATGTCTTCTAACGAAGAGAATGGAGAAAAATCTGCGGAAAAAGGCACATTTGTAATTGCAACGGTTCAAGGAGATATTCATGATATTGGAAAAAATATTGTGAAATTACTATTGGAAAACTATGGTTTTCATGTAGTAGATTTAGGAAAAGACGTACCACCTGAAAAAGTGGTGGAAAAAGTAGTTGAACTTCATGCGCCTTTAGCAGGACTAAGTGCTCTTATGACCACTACAGTACCAGCCATGGAAGAGACGATAAAGCAGCTGAGAGTAAGTGCTCCTTGGTGTAAAATTGTGGTTGGTGGTGCTGTTCTTACACAGGAATACGCAGACAAAATTGGTGCAGATAAATATGCAAAGGACGCAATGGAGACGGTGCGTTATGCTGAACAAATTATGGATGCTATAAACGGAGGGCAGTAAGTATGATGATTTCTACAAGAGGGCGATATGCTCTGCGTGTGTTGCTTGACTTGGCAGATAACTATTCTGGTGGATATATTCCAATGAAAGATGTTGCAAAACGTCAGGAATTATCCTTAAAGTATATTGAAAAAATAATGCCTGTCCTTACGAAGAATGCCTTGGTAGAAGGGGTTCATGGGAAAGGTGGCGGCTATCGTCTTACAAAGCAGCCAGAGGATTATAAAATAGGTGATATTCTGCGATTAGCAGAAGGGGATTTGGCACCTGTAGCGTGTCTTCAATGTGATGCAAAACCCTGTGAACGTGCTGGGGAATGTCGAACCCTTCCTATGTGGACGGAATTTCACAAAATGGTAAATGATTATTTCGATGGAATAACATTGGCTGACTTAATGAAGAATGATATTGCTGATAATTATTCGATATAAGAAATGGAGCAAAAGATGATTTATACAACACCAGATTATTATAATAAATTTCAATGTACTGCAGATAAGTGCAAAGATACCTGTTGTGCAGGATGGCAGATTGTGATTGATGAGGATTCCATGACAAAATATAAGAATTTTAAAGGGGATTATATCTGGAAAGTCATGGCCTGCGTGGATTGGGAAACAGGCACATTTCGTCAGGATAATCATAAACGATGCGCCTTTTTAAATAGTGAAAATCTGTGTGAACTTTATAAAAACGCAGGTGAGGATAGTCTTTGCAAAACATGTAGAGATTATCCAAGACATATAGAAGAGTTTGAAGGAGTACGAGAGATTACCCTTTCCATTTCCTGTCCAGAAGTGGCACGTATATTGATGGAATGTATGGAGCCAGTAAAATTTGTTACAGAAGAGAAACCAGAGATCGAAGAGACAGAGGATTATAGCGATTTTGATCCATTTTTGTTTTCTATTCTAGAGGATGCCAGAACGGAAATGTTGGCGATTATCCAGAATCGTCAGATTCCCATAAAGGAAAGAGCATTATTGGTTCTTGGTATGGCAAATGATATGCAAGGACGTGTGAATCGTTCTCAGATGTTTGACTGTTCTCAGGTGATAAAAAAATATGGTACAGAGAAAGCAAGAAACTTTGTGAAAAACTACCTGGCCCAAAAAGATAGAGCCACAGAGGAAAAAGTTACCAGAGAGATGTTGGACAAGTTATATAAACTGGAGTTTTTAAGAGAGGATTGGGAAAAGGTTTTACATAGTACACAGAACAATTTGTTTTTTACCATGCAGGAATCCTATGCACAGTTGCGTAAAGAATTTGAACTCTACAAACAGGAAAATCCAGATGTTGATATTCATTTGGAACAGATTTTTGTATATTTCTTGTTTACATATTTTCCAGGAGCTGTTTATGACGGGGAAATTTTTGCCAAGGCACAGATGTCGGTATATTGTACTTGGATGGTAGAATTACTTTGGATGGCACATTGGATTTCCAATGGAAAAGTCTTAGATAAACAGAAAATGACACAGTTGTTGTATCAATTTTCTAGAGAGGTGGAACATTCCGACGAAAACCTGAAAAAATTAGATAAGATGATGGAGAAAAAATATATCTTGAAATAGACTTTTTTGCATAATAGTTGTATGCTATTTATTAGAGAATCTTTGGGGTAAGGGGTTTTTATTATGTTTGAGGACGAGAAATATTTTTTTCGAAATGTTAGTTTAAAGAAGAATGTCTTAGCAATAGGCATTCTTTTGTTATGTCTTTTTTTAGGAACCAATGTATATGCTGTGGAAAAAAGAACGGTTAAAGTAGCATTTTTTCCAATGGATGGTTATCACACCATAAATGAAGATGGAAGTTATGGTGGAATGGATGTAGAGTATCTGAATGCTTTGTGTAATTATGCGTCGTGGAATATTGAATATGTTCCATGTGACAGTTGGGAAGATGCATTGGAAAAATTGGCGAATCAAGAAGTGGATTTGGTAGGATCTGCCCAATATTCAGCAGAAAGAGCAGAAATTTATGATTATGCAGATCTTTCTAGTGGATATACCTTTGGGGTTATTGCAAGTAATTCCGGAAAAAATGTTGCTTATGAAGATTTTCAGGCTATGCAGGATTTTACCTTTGGTATGGTAGAAAATTATGTGCGTAAGAATGAATTTTTAGAATATCTTCTTCACAACGATATCGTAAATCCAACAATTGTGGAGTATGAAACTACAGCAGATATGCAGGCTGCGTTGGATGCAGAAGAAATTGATGTATTTGTACATACATTTACAGAAGTAGAAGAAGGACAGCGATTGTTAGGGCGTTTTGCGCCTCGTCCTTTTTATTATATTACATACAAGGGAAATGATGAATTAATTCGTGAATTGAATCAGGCTATTGTAGATTTAAAGATGAACCAGCCAGAATTAGAAACCGAACTGATGAATGCTTTTTATTACGATAAGTTTGATAAAGCGGTTTTGCTGACTACAGATGAA
>CAZDAP010000093.1:0-5620 GCA_964503585.1 uncultured Lachnobacterium sp.
TCTGTAATTTTTACAGGTTTTTTAACCACTTCTGACATGATTTTCCTCCTAAATATTTAACCTTATTTTATGAAACACCAAAGATTGCCATGAAACATCCAGCAGCTACTGCTGTACCAATAACACCGGCAACGTTTGGTCCCATTGCGTGCATGAGAAGGAAGTTTGTAGGATCTTCTTCTGCACCAACTTTCTGTGATACACGAGCCGCCATAGGAACCGCAGATACACCAGCCGAACCAATCAGTGGGTTAATCTTACCTTTGGTAATCTTACATAATAATTTACCAAATAATACACCAGATGCTGTACCAACGATAAATGCAATAAGACCTAAAATAACGATCTTAATTGTGTTCCAGTTCAAGAACGCTTCCGCACTTGTAGTAGCACCTACCGATGTACCAAGAAGGATAACTACAATGTACATAAGAGCATTTGATGCTGTGTCTGTAAGCTGACGTACTACACCAGATTCACGGAACAGGTTACCTAACATAAGCATACCAACAAGTGGAGCTGTTGTAGGAAGAACCAAACATACTACGATAGTAACGATGATTGGGAATAAAATTCTTTCCAACTGGCTAACTGGACGAAGGTTCGCCATCTTAATCTGACGTTCTTCTTTTGTAGTTAAAAGTTTCATAACAGGTGGCTGAATAATAGGTACTAACGCCATATAAGAGTAAGCCGCTACAGCGATAGGTCCCAATAAACCTGTCTGTCCTAATTTACCAGCAAGGAAAATCGAAGTAGGACCGTCTGCACCACCGATAATTGAAATTGCTGCAGCTGCTTCGTCATTGAAACCTAATGCGATAGCAATGAAATATGCTGCAAAGATACCAAACTGAGCTGCGGCACCTAAAAGGAAACTGATAGGGTTCGCAATCAGTGGACCAAAGTCAGTCATAGCACCTACCCCGAGGAAAATCAGGGAAGGTAAGATGGACCATTCATCCATCAAATAAAAATAATGTAACAAACCACCTACACCATTACTGGTTTCTTCTGGACTTGCCATAATATCTGGATAGATATTTACAAGCAACATACCAAACGCGATTGGTAATAACAGTAATGGCTCATAGCCTTTTGCAATTGCGAGATAAAGGAATACACATGCAACAACGATCATTACATAGTTTCCCCAAGTCAAATTGAAAAATGCTGTCTGCTGAAGGAGGTTTGATAAGGTATCAAATACGTATTCCATGAGAATTCTCCTCCATTAGAAATTAGTTTAATGTAGCAAGTAAAGCACCTGATTCTACAGCATCACCTACAGCTACGTTAATGCTAGCAACTGTTCCTGCTTCTGGAGCAACAACAGGGATTTCCATTTTCATAGCTTCAAGGATAAGAACTGCATCACCCTTTTCTACTTTATCTCCTACATTCTTTTCAATCTTAAAGATTTTTCCTGCAGCACCTGCTTCTACCTTGATACTGCCTGCACCTGTGCTTGCTGCTGGTTTAGCTGCTGGAGCTGGAGCTGCAACTGGAGCAGCTGCTCTTCTTGGTGCAGATACTGGAGCTGATACGCTTCCGTTTTCTTCTACAGTAACGTCATACACATTTCCGTTTACAGTAATTGTATAATTTTTCATCAATCTTTCCTCCGATATTATCTTCTTCTAATAGAACGAACTACAAATCCATCTGTAGAAGTTCCTTCGTATGCTGCAATCGCAGCAGCAATAACAGCAACCAATTCTGTATCATCTGTAAGTTGTTCTTCTTCTTTTTGTTCATTCTGTGTAACTACATTCTGTTTTGTTTCAGTTTTTCTTAAAACAGTTTCTTTCTCTTTCTTCTTTGCTTCCAAATATGGGAAGATTTTGAAACAACTAATAATTAAACTAATAACAATTAAAACTGTAAATACAATACTAATTGAAATTACTGTATTCATACCAGCTTTTGCCATTTTTTCACCAAATGTATAAACTGGGTTGATAGTCACACCTGTGAGTTCCATATCAAAGTAATTATATACCAACTGGAACACAACGTTTCTATCTTCAAATACTAATACTAAATCCGTAGTAAGTGTTTTACCTGATTTTGTAACTGTAAAGCCATCTTCTGCCAAATCAACAAATTCGCCACTTACTTCCATGGCTGCCAGCCACTTTTCACAAAGTTCTATGTATAAAGTAGCACTATCACCATAGTTTGTCTGTAAATATTCCAACTCTGCTTCTACATCTTCTTCCGAAGCTTGTGCAAGAGCTGTACCTAACGAAAGTGACTCTTCATAAAGTTGATCATATGTAACGCCATTGTAATCCACGGTAGTAGGATCTGTTGCTCCACATGCGCCGAGCATCATTACGACAGAAAGAACGCTTAATAATAAAGCAATTTTTTTCTTCATAGTATCACCTTTCTATTTTGTTCCGTGTTTTTTATCTGGTTCGCTAACATATTTTGTGTATAACATTTCAAATGCAGCGATTAAGTATTTTCTTGTATCAGCTGGGTCCATTACTAAATCTACATAACCTCTTGCTGCAGCAGACATGATATTTGACTGTAAGTTGTCATATTCAGCTGCTTTTTCTTTTAATTCAACTGCATCTGCATTTGGATACATAATCTTAGCAGCCATAGCAGAATCCATCATACCAACTTTAGCATCAGACCAAGCATATACTAAGTCAGCACCTAAAGATTTTGAATTCATAATTGTATACGCGCTACCAAATGCCTGTCCTGTAATAAGGTTTACCTTTGCACATGTTGCGTTAGAAAGTGCATATGTAAGTTTTGCTAATGCTTTTGCAAGACGTTTTTCTGCACATGCACAGTTAGCAAATCCATTTACATTTGTAAGTGTAAGTACTGGAATAGAGAATGCATCACAGTACTGAATAAATTCAGCTGCTTTTTCGCATCCATTTACTGTAAGCGCTGCATCAAATTCAGCTACTTTTTCGCCTTCTTCATTGTAAACTTCTGAACAGTTTGCAACAGCACCAACTGTCATACCGTTTAATTTAATGAATCCAGTTACCATATTTTTTGCATAATATTTCTTAGTTTCAACAAAAACATGACCATCTGAAATTTCAGATAATACATATCTTGGATCACCTTTCATTGTAGAGAGGTTTTCACATGCACGATTTAAATCATCTTCACATTCATCTGTGTATACATCACTTTCATTGTTAAGTGGAAGCATTGTAATAAGTTCACGCATTTCTGCAAAGATGTCATCTTCTGAACCAACCATATCAATACAGCCGTTTTCTTCAGCCTGATAATCAGCTGCAGAAGAATCACATTTTTCTTTTCTGTTTCCTTTTACTGCATCTGGAGAGTTGATAAACATTTTACCTTTGCTCTCTTCGATAAATGCATAGTCGCAAAGGGCTGGAACTACAGAAAGTCCACCACCACAGTTGCCAAAAATACCACAAATCTGTGGAACAATACCTGAAGCAGCTACCTGCTTCGCATAAATCTGTCCAAAACTTTCTAAAGCATCTACAGATTCCTGAAGACGGATACCACCACAATCGATTAAACCGATAACTGGCGCTCCCATTTTCATAGCCATATCATAGATGTTTGCAATCTTCTTTGCATGCATTTCGCCAATTGTTCCGTTTAATACAGAAGCATCCTGGCTGTAAACAAATACAAGACTGCCATTTACTAATCCATGACCAGTGATAACACCATCAGAAGGTGTTTTTGTAGCAGAGAGATTAAAATCTGTGCTACGTGCGGTTACAAGAGAACCAATTTCCATAAAGCTGTTCTCATCAACTAACTTAGCAATGCGCTGCATAGCTAAGCTTGCACTGTTTGTACTCATTTCATTTCCTCCATGTATTTATTAATAAAAATATGCAATTTTCACTAACTATCATTATACCCAAGCATTGGAAAAAAGCAACCTAAAAAGTAACTAAAAAAAGAATAAAATTAACTCATAACACAAAAAAATTGACGAATAATCACTTCTAAAACTGTTGTAATCCCCCAAGATTGCCCCAAATCCTCTGAATACAGCGGAATCGTATCGATTTTTATATCACCTAAATACAGATTATATTCTCCCAATACAGCGTTTTTTTGAATGGGAAGTTCTTGATTCTCGTATACAATCGTCTCAATTCTTAACCGTTCCTTAACCGACATCAGAAGTTCGTAACTGCAATTTTCCGCACTTGCTTTTAATATCATATTTTCATTTAGACTCCAAAAATCTGGTTCATTTATGTACCCTTCTATGGTTATTTCTTTTGATAAATTCTCAAGGGTAATTTCCTGTAAATCATAGTTTTCCAACCCATATGTAAATAGTTTTTGGGCATCCTGCCACTTATATGTTTTATTATTTGGCCAGCCACATGCCAAAAGTGCGATAGTATACCGTTCACCATTTTGCTCTAATGCTGCTACATAGCAATAACCAGCTTTTGCTGTAAATCCAGTTTTACCAGACAACACCCCCTCCATCTGATCCAAGAATGCATTACGATTCACAAACGAACCATAACTCCTCGTCTGTGTAATTTCCAAAAAAACATCCTTCATCGGTGATTCCCACACACAGTAGGCCATTATTTTACATAAATCTTCTGCTGTTGTATGGTGAAAACCATTCTCGTCTTCTGCATCCAAGCCGTTCGGCGTAATGAAATAAGTATCTTTGCAGCCAATTTCCTTTGCTTTTGCGTTAAGCATTTCTGCAAAGGATTCTTCACTTCCAGCAACATGCTCTGCTATGGCTACCGCACAATCATTGTATGACTCCAGCATCAAACCATACAATAACTCCTGCAGCGAATATTGTTCGCCTTCTTTCATGCCATAATGCACTTTCGGCTGAGCTGCCGCATTCGCCGATATGGTTACAGTTTCTTCCAAGGAACAGTTTTCTAAAGTAACTATACAGGTTAAGATTTTCGTAGTACTGGCATTTGCCATGGGATTCGTCTCCTCTTTTCCTACCAGTACCCTGCCTGTATCTCCATCCATAAGTGCGTAACTGCCAGAGTACATACTAAGATACTCGTCTGCAATCACCTCTTCTTCTACTGCAATTTCTGTTCCTAAATACCAACTTCCCGACACAATACACATACATAGGAATCCACACATTATTCTCTGTTTTTGTTTATCCGATAAAAAAATAGCCATATATATTCCACCTTTCATGAAATATATATGACTACCCAGTTTGTCCTTATCCTATTTTTTAAATATCCATTGTGATATTCATCTCTGCTTCTGCTTCCTGTTTAAATTCTTCAATCTGCACCTGATTCAACACAGGAAGATTATCAATGGAGTTCACGCCAAAACTTCTTAAAAATTCTTCTGTTGTACCAAACAGAATTGGTCTACCTGGTGCATCCAAACGGCCTAATTCGCACACAAGATTATACTCTACGAGTTTACTCACAGCATGATCTGAAGATACCCCGCGGATTTTCTCAATTTCTGCTTTTGTAACAGGCTGTTTATAGGCAATGATAGAAAGTGTCTCTAATAAAACATCTGTAAGAACTCTCTGTTTTGGCTGTTTTGCAATGCGAATCAAATATTCATACATCTCATTTTTTGTACACATCTGATACGCACCATCAAATTCCAT